>NZ_JAKNRV010000151.1:0-12053 GCF_023072625.1 Pseudomonas emilianonis | reverse complement strand
GAAAGGAAAGCCGAACGATGCCCCAGGTGGACCCCGAACTCTTCGACCGTGGCCAGTTCCAGGCCGAACTGGCGCTGAAGGCCAGCCCTATCGCCGCCTTCAAGAAGGCTATCCGCCAGGCCCGCGAAGGTGAGCCACCACAAAGCGGGGTGGTGCTGCTGGCCGGTACCAATCATCACATCCGCCTGTTGAAAAATGGCACGCTAGCCTATACCGCCGAGCCGGTTAACGAGATTTACCGGCCGTCCATCGACGTATTTTTCGAAAGTGTGGCCAGCCACTGGAATGGTGATGCCGTCGGCGTACTGCTGACCGGCATGGGCCGCGACGGAGCCCAGGGGCTCAAATTAATGCGAGAACAAGGATATCTGACCATCGCCCAGGACCAGCAGAGTTCGGCGGTGTATGGCATGCCCAAAGCGGCGGCGGCGATTGATGCTGCTGTTGAAATTCGCCCACTGGACAGAATTGCGCCCCGGTTGCTGGAGGTATTTTCAAAATGATCGATACCCTCGGCGATGCTGGCTTGCAGGTGGTAATTCAGGTGACTGCACATGAGTGATTTACAGATCGACGGCATCAAGACCGACGAAAATGCCGCCATGGTGTTATTGGTGGACGACCAGGCCATGATCGGCGAAGCCGTGCGGCGCGGCCTGGCCCATGAAGAAAACATCGACTTCCACTTTTGCGCCGACCCGCACCAGGCCATCGCGCAGGCGATCCGCATTAAACCTACAGTGATCCTGCAGGACCTGGTGATGCCCGGCCTGGACGGCCTGACGCTGGTGCGCGAATACCGCAATCACCCGGCCACGCAGAACATCCCGATCATCGTGCTCTCCACCAAGGAGGACCCGCTGATCAAAAGCGCGGCGTTCTCGGCGGGGGCCAACGACTATCTGGTCAAGCTGCCGGACAATATCGAGCTGGTGGCGCGTATCCGCTATCACTCACGCTCCTACATGACCCTGTTGCAGCGTGATGCGGCCTATCGCGCGCTGCGCGTCAGCCAGCAGCAACTGTTGGACACCAATCTGGTGTTGCAACGCCTGATGAACTCCGACGGCCTCACCGGGCTGTCCAACCGCCGCCACTTCGACGAATACCTGGAGCTGGAATGGCGCCGGGCCATGCGTGATCAGGCCCAACTGTCGTTGCTGATGATCGACGTGGACTTCTTCAAGACCTACAACGACAGCTTCGGCCACGTCGAAGGCGATGAAGCCCTGCGCAAAGTCGCTGCCGCCATCCGCGAAGCCAGCAGCCGCCCTTCGGACCTGCCGGCGCGCTACGGCGGCGAAGAATTCGCCTTGGTACTGCCAAACACCTCGCCGGGCGGCGCTCGCCTGGTCGCCGAAAAACTGCGCATGGCCGTCGAAGCCCTGAAAATCCCGCACATCGCCCCGGCCGAGGGCGCGAGCCTGACCATCAGCATCGGCCTGTCAACCATGACGCCGGTGCAGGGCACTGATTGCCGGCAACTGATCATGGCGGCGGACAAGGGGTTGTATACGGCCAAGAACAATGGGCGCAATCAAGTGGGTATCGAGTAATTTGAGGCCCGTGCAGATCCAAATGTGGGAGGGGCGGTGCGACGACTCGACTTGCCCCCCGATGGCGGTGTGACAGTCACCGGGTGTAGGGCTGACACACCGCCATCGGGGGCAAGCCCCCTCTCACAGTGGATATTCACTGTTCTTGAACCTGCCTTTTCGCCAAGCGGACTGCCGTTTACCAAGGTTTGTCGTTATACTCGTCGGCTTTCAAAAGTTCGCCAACGAGTGCTGCCCGCCATGGAAATCAACCCGATCCTTAACACCATCAAGGACCTGTCCGAGCGCTCCGAAACTATTCGGGGGTATCTTTGACTACGATCAAAAGCATGAGCGTCTGACCGAAGTCAATCGCGAGCTTGAAGATCCGAGTGTCTGGAACAACCCTGAATACGCCCAGGAACTGGGCCGCGAGCGCGCTGCGCTGGCGCAAATCGTCGACACCCTGGACGAGTTGAACACCGGTCTGGCCGATTGCCGCGACCTGCTGGACATGGCTGTCGAAGAAAACGACGAAGGCGCAGTAGGCGATGTCGTCGCCGAGCTGGCCCGTCTCGAGGAAAACCTCGCCAAACTTGAATTCCGCCGCATGTTCAGCCACGAAATGGACCCGAACAACGCCTACCTGGACATCCAGGCCGGTTCCGGCGGCACCGAAGCACAGGACTGGGCCAACATCCTGCTGCGCATGTACCTGCGCTGGGCCGACAAACGCGGTTTCGACGCAACCATCATGGAACTGTCGGCCGGTGAAGTCGCCGGCATCAAGGGCGCGACCGTGCACATCAAGGGTGAATACGCCTTCGGTTGGCTGCGTACCGAGATCGGCGTGCATCGTCTGGTGCGCAAGAGCCCGTTCGACTCCGGCAACCGTCGCCACACGTCGTTCAGCGCGGTGTTCGTCTCGCCGGAGATCGACGACAAGGTCGAAATCGAGATCAACCCGTCCGACCTGCGGATCGACACCTATCGCTCCTCCGGTGCCGGTGGTCAGCACGTAAACACCACCGACTCGGCTGTACGTATTACCCACGTGCCAACCAACACCGTGGTCTGTTGCCAGAACGAGCGTTCCCAGCACGCGAACAAGGACACCGCCATGAAAATGCTGCGGGCCAGGTTGTACGAGCAGGAAATGCAGAAACGTAACGCCGCTTCCCAGGCGTTGGAAGACACCAAGTCGGATATCGGCTGGGGTCACCAGATCCGTTCTTATGTTCTGGATGCTTCGCGGATCAAGGATCTGCGCACTAACATCGAACGCAGCGACTGCGACAAAGTGCTCGACGGCGATATCGACGAATACCTGGAAGCCAGCCTCAAATCGGGGCTGTAAACCGCCAGCCGACCTCAAGTCCCCCGTCAGTGGCGGGGGCAACGAACCTGTGATGGAAAATTTAAAGACATGAGCGACCAACAACTCGACCCGCAAGCCCTGCAACAGGAAGAAAACTCCCTGATCGCCCTGCGCAAGGAAAAGCTTGCTGCCGAGCGCGCCAAGGGCAATGCCTTCCCCAACGACTTCCGCCGCGATGCCTACTGCGAAGACTTGCAGAAGCAGTACGCGGACAAGACCAAGGAAGAGCTGGCAGAGGCTGCGATCCCGGTCAAGGTGGCGGGTCGCATCATGCTCAACCGTGGCTCGTTCATGGTGATCCAGGACATGTCCGGGCGCATCCAGGTCTACGTCAACCGCAAGACCCTGTCGGAAGAAACCCTGGCCGCCGTGAAAACCTGGGACCTGGGCGACATCATCGCCGCCGAAGGCACCCTGGCCCGTTCCGGCAAAGGCGACCTGTACGTTGAAATGACCAGCGTGCGCCTGCTGACCAAATCCCTGCGCCCGCTGCCGGACAAGCACCACGGCCTGTCCGACACCGAGCAGCGCTATCGCCAGCGCTACGTTGACCTGATCGTCAACGAAGACGTGCGCCACACCTTCCGCGTGCGTTCGCAAGTGATTGCCCACACCCGCGCCTTCCTGATGAAGCGTGACTTCCTGGAAGTGGAAACGCCGATGCTGCAGACCATCCCCGGTGGTGCCGCAGCCAAGCCGTTCGAAACCCACCACAACGCGCTGGACATGGGCATGTACCTGCGTATCGCGCCTGAGCTATACCTCAAGCGCCTCGTGGTCGGCGGCTTTGAAAAAGTGTTCGAGATCAACCGCAACTTCCGTAACGAAGGCGTCTCGACCCGGCACAACCCCGAGTTCACCATGTTGGAGTTCTACCAGGCCTACGCCGACTACGAAGACAACATGGACCTGACCGAAGAACTGTTCCGCGAACTCGCGCAGCTTGTTCTGGGGACTACCGACGTGCCGTATGGCGACAAGGTGTTCCACTTCGGCGAGCCGTTCGTGCGGCTGTCGGTATTCGACTCGATCCTCAAGTACAACCCTGAGCTGACCGCCGACGACCTGACCGACATCGACAAGGCCCGCGCCATCGCCAAGAAAGCCGGCGCCAAGGTGCTGGGCTTCGAAGGCCTGGGCAAGCTGCAGGTGATGATTTTCGAAGAGCTGGTGGAGCACAAGCTGGAACAGCCGCACTTCATTACCCAGTACCCGTTCGAAGTGTCGCCGCTGGCCCGTCGCAACGATGACAACCCGAACGTCACCGACCGTTTCGAACTGTTCATCGGCGGCCGCGAAATCGCCAACGCCTACTCCGAGCTGAACGACGCGGAAGACCAGGCCGAGCGCTTCATGGCCCAGGTGGCCGACAAAGACGCCGGCGACGACGAAGCCATGCACTACGATGCCGACTTCGTGCGCGCCCTGGAATACGGCATGCCGCCAACCGCGGGTGAAGGTATCGGCATCGACCGCTTGGTGATGTTGTTGACCAACTCGCCGTCGATTCGCGACGTGATCTTGTTCCCGCATATGCGGCCACAAGCGTAAGCGAAGCGAAATCCGAAGCCGCCTTTTATAAGGCGGCTTTTTTATGTGGCGTAAATAAGCGTCAAGCAAACAGCGCCAGGTTTTGATCTTTTCAAGGATGTGTGTCGTGAACCGCGTAATTGCTCAAGAAGGCGCCGCCGGCATTGCCGCTGCCGTGGTTGAAAGCGTCCAGTACCAGGGCCGTAAGGCCAGTCGCCGGGGCAGCGAGCAACGCAGGCAGGACATTCTCGATGCCGCCATGCGCATCGTGGTGCGTGATGGCGTGCGGGCCGTGCGCCACCGCGCAGTGGCGGCGGAGGCTGGGGTGCCCTTGTCGGCGACCACCTATTACTTCAAGGACATCGATGACCTGCTCACCGATACCTTCGCCCAATACGTCGAGCGCAGCGCCGAGTTCATGGGCAAGCTGTGGGTGCGTAACGAAGGCTTGCTGCGCGAGATGGTTGCGTATGGCGACGGCAGCCCGGAGTCGCGTTCGCAACTGGCCGATGACATTGCGCGGCTGACCGCCGATTACGTGCAGCGCCAATTGAGCAATCGTCGCGAGTACCTGATGGCCGAACAGGCCTTTCGCCAGGAAGCCTTGCTCAACCCGCGCCTGGCCGAGCTGGTGCGTTCCCACCAGCAGATCCTGCTGCAGGGCACCGGGCAGTTTTTCCAGGTATTGGGCTCGCGTGAGCCGCAACAGGATGCCAAAGTGTTGACGGCGATTATCGGTCGGATGGAATATCAGGGCCTGCTGGACGGCGCGGAGCCGCTGAGCGCTGACGAAATGCTTGAGATCCTCAAGCGTTACATGCATTTGGTGTTGGCCTCGGTCTGACACCGGGAGTGTCCAATGAAAGCCTGGCGTGTCGCGGTCATCGCCTTGTCGTTCCTTTTACTCAGCGGTTGCCTGGTGACCTTCAAGGAGCCGCTGCCGGCCAGTGAGGCGGCGCCTGCTGCGCTGTTGGGCCAATGGACGAGCAAGAATGCCTGGGGCGAGCCGCTCAACCTGCAGATCAGTCGCGCCGGCGAACACCGCTACAAAGCCGTGAGCTACCCTCAGGCCAAGCCTGGCCAGCGTGATGAGTACGTGTTCAGCGTCTCGCGCCATGGCAATCGCTGGTATCTGTCGGCGCCGTTGCCGGGCAAATTCGGCGGGCATTACGTCCTGGCGGGGTTCGAGCTCGACGAAACGCACGAATTGGTGGTCTATAACCTCGACCTTGAGCAAATCCACCAGGCCATCGGGCAACAGGCGTTGCACGGCAGCACCGTAGACACCGTGGAAGGTGCCGGCGTACTGGTCGACAGCCCCATGAACCAGGTGTTTGCCTACCTGGATGACCCGGCCAATGCCGATGTGTTCGTTGAAGCCGTGCGCTACCGGCGTGCGGACAAATAACGTTTAAAGAGGAAGTACCGGGTGGACGATTACCAGCAGACGATACGCAGCTTGTCCGATCGCATTGTGCTGGCGCAAACACCGATCCGCGTCCTCGACGCGGTGAAATGGGACGAGAACATTCGCCAGGGTTTCCTCAAGGCCAAGGGCAAGTCAATGCCCGCGGTGGACCGCGATTACTACCTGAACCGGCCACTGTCGTTCGATTCGAGCGCGGTAAAGCTGGAGTTTCAGAACATTGAGCGCGATATCACCCGCCGCCTCGGCCAGTTCAGTCCCGTGGGCCAGATCATGCGCCGCATGTGCCGGGAGTACCGCATGGTGGTGCGCATGCTCGAAGCACGCGGTACCGAGGATTTCGGCCTGATTTCCCAGGAGCTGTACGGCGCCGCCTCCGATGCCTTCCACGCTGGCGATCCGACCCTGGCGGACCTCGGCCTGATGCTGTCCGACTACTTGAACAATATCGACGGCCGTGGCGACCTGAAGGACGAGGCCAAGACCCTCACCGCCAAGGACGCGGTCAGCCTGCTGCAAACCCGCCTGAACAAGGTGTTTGGCGAGGCCGAGGAAACCATCCGCGTGTTCGAGTCCGACGGGATCGTCGCCGACGCGGCGGCGGGTGCCGACTACATCAAGATCCGCGCCGATGCGATGTTCAACGACCGCGACGTGCGCGCCCTCGAAGTGCATGAAGGCCTGGTGCACGTGGGCACCACCCTCAACGGCCAGAACCAGCCGATCTGCACCTTCCTGTCCAAGGGCCCGCCATCGTCCACCGTGACCCAGGAAGGCTTGGCGATCCTGATGGAAATCATCACCTTTGCCTCCTACCCGAGTCGCTTGCGCAAGCTGACCAACCGCACCCGCGCCATCCACATGGTGGAAGAGGGCGCCGACTTCCTTCAGGTGTTCGACTTCTTCCGTGAACAAGGCTTTGAAATGGCCGAAAGCTACGGTAACGCCAGCCGGGTGTTTCGCGGCTCGGTGCCGAATGGTCTGCCGTTTACCAAGGATTTGTCCTACCTCAAGGGCTTTATCATGGTCTACAACTACATCCAGCTAGCCGTGCGCAAAGGCAAGCTGGAACAAGTGCCGTTGCTGTTCTGCGGCAAGACCACCCTGGAAGACATGCGCACCCTGCGCCAGTTGGTCGATGAAGGCCTGGTGGTGCCGCCCAAGTACCTTCCGGAGCAGTTCCGCGACATGAACGCACTGGCGGCGTGGATGTGCTTCTCCAACTTCCTCAACCATTTGAGCCTGGATCGGATCGAGGCGGATTACTCCAACATCCTGTAAAGGCTGAACTGACCCAAACGGTTCAACAAGGTGGGAGGGGGCTTGCTCCCGATAACGGTGTCAGTAAATGCAACTGTGACTGACCCACCGCCATCGGGGGCAAGCCCCCTCCCACAGTTGGACCTGCACACGCCTGAACATTTCGACGATCAGCGAGGCTTCAACGGATGAGAATCCTCGGCATTCTTTGCCTGCTACTCACTCTGAACGGCTGCAGTTCCCTGCTGTTCTACCCGGAGCCCGGCTTGCCGTTCACGCCGCAAAAGGCGCACCTGGAATATCGCGACGTCACGCTCACCACGGCCGACGGCGTCAAGCTGCATGCCTGGTGGTTGCCGGCCAAACCCGGGGTGCCGCTCAAGGGCACGGTGCTGCACCTGCACGGTAACGGTGGCAACCTGGCCTGGCACCTGGGCGGCAGTTGGTGGTTGCCGGAGCAAGGCTATCAAGTCCTGTTGCTGGATTATCGCGGCTATGGGCTGTCGCAAGGCAAGCCATCGTTACCGGCGATCTATCAGGACGTCGACGCGGCTTTCAGTTGGCTCGACCAGGCGCCTGAAACCCAGGGCCAGCCGTTGATCGTCCTCGGCCAAAGCCTGGGCGGCGCGCTGGCCGTGCATTACCTGGCAGCCCACCCGGAGCGGCAGACCCAACTCAAGGCCCTGGTGCTGGACGGCGTGCCCGCCAGTTATCGTGACGTAGGACAATTCGCCCTGAGCACCTCCTGGTTAACATGGCCGTTTCAAGTGCCCTTGTCTTGGCTGGTGCCCGACGCCGACAGTGCGATCAATGCCATGCCCCAGTTGACCGGGGTGCCGAAACTGCTGTTCCACAGCCTGGATGACCCCATCGTGCCGCTGTCCAATGGCATTCGTTTGTATCAGGCCGCGCCTGCACCCAGGGTGTTGCAACTGACCCGTGGCGGCCATGTGCAGACCTTTGCCGACAAGACCTGGCAAACTGTGATGCTGCGTTATCTGGATGACCCGCTGCATTTCAACGGCCTGCGCCGCCTGGGCGAAATTCCGAATTACCCTATTCCTAAAGTTGACTCATCAGAGAGCCCGCAATGAGCGAAGAACGCAACATGATCCCGCTGATCCTCACCGGCATCGGCACCATCATCGGCACCGTCGGTTGCCTGTGGTTTTATGGCTACCTGCATTTCGCCAAACCGGACGATGCGTTGCTGCTCAGCGACTTCACCATGCTCAAGACCGTGCCTGGCGAGGACTACAAGATCTCCCTGACCCCGGCGGCGCAAGTGGCGCAATGCGTCGATGGCGTGCTGGTGATGTTCGATACCGAGCAAAAAGGCCTCAGCGGTGTGCTGGTGAACAACAAAAAGCAGGCCGTGCGTTGCGTGGGCCAGGAAACCCCGCAGTTGCAGCAGTAGCCAGTTGCGGGCAGTACCGTCCGGCTTGAAATTCCTGGAACCGTTTTGCGTAAGACGCCACTGATTGGCTTGTCAGCGTTGCTGATAACAATCCTTACGAAAAAATCCGGGAGAGCGCAATGGCTATCAGTGCAATCGATAGAGCGATGGGCATGGTCAATGGGCAGAACCGCCTTGATCAGGGTGGCTCGCAAGAGGCTGGTCAGCAGCAGGGGAAGATGGAACCTGAGCTGATCAAGAAGCTTCTGGACATGTTGGCAGGTGCTGGTGCCGGCGGTTCTCAGGGCGCTGGCGGTTCCGGCGGACAGCCGGATATGGAGCAACTGAACAAGATGATGGGCGGTCGCCAAGGCATGCAAGCGATGATGCCGGACAGTGATAACGGTCGTAAGATCGGCGGTTGATAGGCAAAAAAACCCCACCGTTCAGGTGGGGCTCTTGTTTCCAGCATCCATCAATCAGTAAGCGACGGACGAACGTGGCTTGACTGGCTGGTTGTCGTTGGAAATGGTCACTTCTACGCGGCGGTTCATGGCGCGGCCCGACACGCTGCCGTTATCGGCAACCGGGTATTCCTTGCCATAGCCCTGGGTCACGATGCGTGAAATGTCCACGCCTTGCTGGGCCAGTGCGCGCTGTACGGAGGCCGCACGGCGCTCGGACAGGCTCTGGTTGTACGAATCGGAACCGGTGCTGTCGGTGTAGCCTTCGACGATCACTTTACGGTCCGGATTATCGCGCAGGAACTGCGCCAGCTTGGCGATATTGACCATGCCGTTGGGGTTCAGGTCGGACTTGTTGGTGGCAAACAGCACGTCACCAAAGGTCACCAGGGTGCCGCGCTCGGTCTGCTTGGCGTTCAGGCTGTCTTGCAGTTGCTTGATCTGCGCATCACGGGCCTCGAGCAGGGCGCGGGCGCGCTCGTCACCGGCGTTTTTCAACTTGGCTTCGGATTCGCGCAGCGCGATGGTGTCTTTGGCCAGTTCAACGCGCTGGTTGGTCAGGTACGCCAACTGGTCGACTTTCTTCTGGTCTTCCTTGTCGCGGTAAGCCTTGTCCGCCTTGTCCAGCCATTCGCTGGCGTCCTTGGTTTCCAGGGCCGCTATCTTGGTGGCTTGCGGGTTGGCCTGCAGGGCCGAGAAGTTGGTCCGTGCATTTTCCAGGTTCGCGTTCGGCGGGGTGGAGCAAGCCGCCAGAGCAACGCTCATCGCCAGCAGGGCAGGGATCATCAATTGTTTGCGCATAGTCGTGTCGTCCTTTCAATTCGATATCAGGTGCGATGCAGCCAAGGGGCGGCGCCTTATTTCTGCTGGATAGCGGCCGGGCGCATGCCTTCCTTGCGCAGCTCGTCAACCGCTTTCTGCGAGTCCTTCACCGCCAGTTCGGCCTTGGCGGCCTGGGCCTTACGCTCAGCGACGCGGGCGTCCCACTCGGCTTGCTCGGCCAGGCGACGGGCTTCGTCATAGTTCTTGTCGTGCATGGCGATTTCGGCTTGCTTGAGCTTGTCCTGGGCCGACTTCATTTCCACGGCGGCAAACTCGGTGCCGCCGGCGCTGACGGCGCTGTTGACCGCAGACTGGGTCACGGCGTATTGCTCGGTCGGTGGGTTGCCGGCGCAGCCCGCGAGGACGAAGCTGGTGCCGATTGCCAGCGCGGCCAGTTTGAGCCCGCGCAGGTGGTTAAACGTGGATTTGGCAGTGCTGGTCTTCATCGTTTTCAACTCCATTGGATAACGCCTCAAAAACATCAAAGTCCATCTCACTGGTCAGCGGCTGCGGGCCCGGCGGTAAAGCGCGAAACGCCTATTCAAACGGCCGTTCCAAGTGATGGCTTACTGGCTGTGACCTGGGGATTTTTTCAAAAGTTCAGTGAAGATGGCGATTTGCCAAAAAAAATACCTGACTAAATGGTCAGTACTTTTTGGCTTGAACTTTCGCCGCGCGCAGAGGTACTCCGGGCCCTTGTGAGGCCCGGAAATACGTGGGATGAAGAGTGTTTAAGGACGGTTTGTCAGTGCTTCGGTTCGTCGGCACTGGCCGACATGTCGTGCAGATAGCGGCGCGACAACGTCAGAAAGCGCGGCGTGGGGCCAACGTCTTCATACAGCGGATCGCCCTCTTCGTCGGTGGCAATCACATGCTGGCCCTTGATGTACGGAAAGCTGGCTTCCAGCTCTTCAAGGGCGGCACCGATCAGCTCGCCGAGCAACTCTTCTGGGTGGCGCTTGGGGTACATCTCGGCAATGGCCGCCAGCCTGGCGGCGGATTCCACGTCCAGATGGATCGCGTACTCCGTCTTGGTCAGGTGACCCTTGGCGTTTTCTTCCCAATGCTGGGCCAGTTCTCGAATTTTCATGGCAACCTCAATAAAACCCAAGGTAATGGGCGGTGATGAGTGACCAGCCGCCTGTGTGGATAAACGCGGCGGCTCAATATTGAGACTAGCTGCAAGCCACAAGGTTTAAAGTCGTTTGTGGTTGGCCTTGTCAGACAGTGACGCGGGCGGCACTCTGGAAGGCCTGCGCGCCCCGGATTTCTGCCTGGAGATTGGCTGATGAGTGATATTGATGCACGTTTGCGTGAGGATGTTCACCTGCTGGGTGAACTGTTGGGCAACACCATTCGAGAGCAGTACGGCGATGATTTTCTCGACAAGATCGAGCAAATCCGCAAAGGCGCCAAGGCTGACCGCCGTGGCGCGGCGGCCGAGCAGGCGGCGGGCGAGGAACTCAGCGCCAGTCTGAACCAGCTGCAGGAAAACGAACTGCTGCCCGTCGCCCGGGCCTTCAACCAGTTCCTCAACCTGGCCAATATTGCCGAGCAGTATCAGTTGATTCATCGGCGCGATGAGTCGCAACCGGCACCCTTCGAATCGCGTGTGTTGCCGGAGTTGTTGGCCCGCCTGCAACGCGAAGGCCACAGCAATGAATCCCTGGCCCGTCAGTTGGGGCGCCTGGAGATCGAGCTGGTCCTCACCGCCCACCCCACCGAAGTGGCCCGTCGCACCCTGATCCAGAAATACGATGCGATTGCTGCGCAGTTGGCACTGAAGGATCACCGTGACCTCACCACGGCCGAGCGCGAGCAGATCCGCGAGCGCCTGCAACGGCTGATCGCCGAAGCCTGGCACACCGAAGAAATCCGCCGTACCCGGCCCACGCCCGTGGACGAAGCCAAATGGGGCTTCGCAGTGATCGAGCACTCGTTATGGCAGGCGATCCCGAATTACTTGCGCAAAGCCGACCATGCGCTGCACGCCGCCACCGGCCTGCACCTGCCTTTGGAGGCGGCGCCCATTCGCTTCGCCTCGTGGATGGGCGGCGACCGTGACGGCAACCCGAATGTCACCGCGCCGGTCACCCGCGAAGTCTTGCTGCTGGCGCGCTGGATGGCGGCCGATCTGTACCTGCGCGATATCGACCACCTGGCCTCGGAGCTGTCGATGCAGCAGGCCAGCCCGGCGTTGCAAGCCAAGGTCGGCGACAGCGTCGAGCCATATCGCGGGCTG
>NZ_JAKNRV010000150.1:0-12086 GCF_023072625.1 Pseudomonas emilianonis | reverse complement strand
GCCGACTGGGCCGACACCCCGCCGATCCGCCGCGCCCGCGTCTTGTTCCAATACCTGCACCTGCTGCGCGAACGCAAGGACGACCTGGCGCGCATTATCGTCGCCGAACACGGCAAGGTCTTTACCGATGCCCAGGGCGAAGTCGACCGTGGCATCGACATCCTCGAGTTCGCGTGTGGCATTCCCAACCTGCTCAAGGGCGAACATTCCGATCAGGTCTCGCGTGGCATGGACAACTGGACGATGCGCCAGCCCCTGGGTGTAGTCGCTGGCGTCACGCCGTTCAACTTCCCGGTGATGGTGCCGATGTGGATGTACCCGATCGCCATCGCGGCGGGCAACACCTTCATCCTCAAGCCTAGCCCGACCGACCCGAGCGCCGCGCTGTTCATGGCCGAACTGCTGCGTGAAGCCGGCCTGCCCAAAGGCG
This sequence comes from Pseudomonas emilianonis, assembly GCF_023072625.1. Classification (NCBI taxonomy): domain Bacteria; kingdom Pseudomonadati; phylum Pseudomonadota; class Gammaproteobacteria; order Pseudomonadales; family Pseudomonadaceae; genus Pseudomonas; species Pseudomonas emilianonis. The sequence goes on along the minus strand of NZ_JAKNRV010000150.1, from coordinate 11,656 downwards.
TGTTCAACGTGGTGCAGGGTGACAAGGAAGCGGTGGACGCGCTGATCGAGCACCCGGACGTCAAGGCCGTGAGCTTTGTCGGCTCGACGCCGATTGCCCAATACATCTACGAAACCGGCGCACGCCACGGCAAGCGCGTCCAAGGCCTGGGCGGCGCGAAAAACCACATGGTGGTGATGCCCGACGCAGACATCGAGCGCACCGTCGACGCGCTTATGGGCGCGGCCTACGGCAGTGCCGGCGAACGCTGCATGGCGATCTCGGTGGCGGTGCTGGTGGGCGATGTCGGTGACAAAGTCATCGCCGCCCTGACCGAGCGGGCCAAGACCCTGCGCATCACCGACGGCCGCGACCTCAAGGCCGAAATGGGCCCGATCGTCTCGCGCGCCGCGCTGGAACGCATCAGCGGCTACATCGAACAAGGCGTCCAGGCCGGCGCGCACCTGCTGCTCGACGGGCGTGATTACGTGCCGACCGAACCGGGCCTGGAAAACGGCTTCTGGCTCGGCGCGACCTTGTTCGACCATGTGACTAAAGAGATGAGCATCTACCGCGAAGAAATCTTCGGCCCGGTGCTGGCCTGTGTCCGGGTGAATGACTTTGCCGAGGCCGTAAAGCTGGTCAACGACCACGAGTTTGGCAACGGCGTCAGCTGCTTCACCCGCGACGGCAACATCGCCCGCGAATTCGCGCGGCGTATCGAAGTGGGCATGGTCGGCATCAACGTACCGATCCCGGTGCCGATGGCCTGGCACGGCTTTGGTGGCTGGAAGAAAAGCCTGTTCGGCGACATGCATGCCTACGGCACCGAAGGGGTGCGCTTCTACACCAAGCAGAAGTCGATCATGCAGCGCTGGTCGGAGAGCATTGAGCAAGGTGCGGAGTTTGCGATGCCCGTCTCCAAATGACAGCCTAAGGAGCACAGAGAAACCCATGTGGGAGGGGGCTTGCCCCCGATGGCGGAGTGGCAGTCACTGCATGAGTGCCTGAACCACCGCTATCGGGAGCAAGCCCCCTCCCACAGAGGTTATGCGGTGTCGGTGAGAATGGGGTTTATCGGCGACCTGCCCGCGTACTCACATTCACCCACACCGCCGCTCAAACAATGGAATGCGGTCAATGTGGGAGGGGCGGTGCGACGGTTCGACTTGCCCCCGATGGCGGAGTGTCAGTCGACAACGACTTGGCTGACCCGCCGCCATCGGGAGCAAGCCCCCTCCCACATTTTTTTGCCCGTGGTCAGGCAGTGGTCTTCGTGGGCCTGAGGCACTCGATGGAGCGGTCCACCGTGGTCTTGGCGATTTCCAGTAAATGCCACACCGCGAGGATCTTCGCCCGCTCCGGTTTCTCCAGCAGCTCCCCACAATCCAGCGCAGTCGCCGAAGCGCTGTCCAGCAAACTGGCGGTGTAGAGCAGGGCGTCTTCGAAGCTCAGGTCTTCGTTGACGGCGTGGAAACCTTGGGTGGGCAGGTAATGGTCGATGGCACGGTTGAAGGCAGCGCGGTCTTTGGTGGGATCGATGGGTGGGTCGGGTAGGGCTTTGGTCATGGTGAAACTCCTGTCTGATCAAGGAGACGGCACTCTTCGCGACTAAACGAAGGTGGCGGCTGTACGCAGGTTAGTCGACCGGTCAGAACAGGAACCCGGCGCGCCCGAAGGCGCCCTGCGCACAGCCACCATTGAGCTTCATGGGACCATGCGCCTGTTCTGAATCCGGGCGACTAAACCCGATCACTGATTTGGCAGTGACGGACCGCAGACTAGCCATCGATTCCAACAGGCACAAGGCGGCGCAGATTGTCTAGGAAACGTCCTGCAATTTAAAGCGACACGGCTTGCTGGCCCTTTACAAACCGTGACCAAATGCCACTAACTCCAATGAAATGCGGTCCATGTGGGAGGGAGCTTGCTCCCGATGGCGGTGGCTCAGTCGACAATGACTTGGCTGACCCTCCGCCATCGGGGTGCCCCCTCCCACATGGGAGAATGGGGTTTATCGCCGGCCCGCCCGCGTACTCACATCCACCCACACCGCCAGCACCAGAATGCTGCCCTTGACGATCATCTGCCAGTAACTGTCCACATCCAGCATCGACATGCCGTTATCCAGGCTGGTAATCACCAACGCCCCGAGCAACGCGCCATACACCGTGCCCGAGCCGCCGCGCATGGAGGTGCCGCCGATAAAGCACGCGGCGATGGCGTCGAGTTCGCCCATGTTGCCCGCCGACGGTGAACCGGCGGCGAGGCGGGCGGTGTTGACCAGGCCGGCGAGGGCGCACATCACGCCCATGATGCCGAAGATCCACAGTTTCACCGCCTGCACGTTGATGCCCGACAGGCGCGTGGCTTCCATGTTGCTGCCCACCGCATACACGCGGCGGCCGAAGACGGTCTGGCTGGTGACGTAGCTGAACACGCCGAGCAGCACCAGCAACAGCAGCACCGGCACCGGGATGCCGTCGTAGCTGTTGAGGGTGGTGACGAACCCGGCCAGCACCGCGCCGATCACCCCTACGCGCAGTACATCGCGCATCAACGAATGCGCGGCCAGCCCGTGCAGTGCGCGGTTGCGCCGTTGTTTCCAGGTCAAGAACAGGGTCAGGGCCAACAGCAAAACCCCGAGGCCGATGCCCACCGCATGCGGCAAATACCCCTGGCCCACATACACCAGCGACGGCGACACCGGCGCAATCGTGGTGCCGCCGGTGATGCCCAGCAGAATCCCGCGAAACGCCAGCATGCCGCCCAGGCCGACGATAAACGACGGAATGCGCAGGTAAGCGGTCATGTAGCCGTTGGCCAAACCGATCATCAACCCGCACAACGCCACCAGGCTGAGGTTGGCCAGCAGCGGCAGGTGATAGACCACATCCAGGATCGCCGCCAGCCCGCCGAGCAACCCGAGCAACGAACCCACCGACAAATCGATCTCGCCGCTGATGATCACCAGCACCATGCCGCACGCCAGAATCCCGGTGATCGACATCTGCCGCAGCAGGTTGGACAAGTTGCGCGGCGTGAGGAAACCGCCCTCGGTCTGCCAACTGAAAAACAGCCAGATGAACGCCACGGCGATCACCAGGGCGAGCATTTTGTAGCGGGTAAACAGCTGTTTGAGCTGATTCATCTAAGCGGTCTTCCGATCATTATTATTTTGGCTGAGCGCGGCGGCGAGGACCTGTTCCTGGGTGAGGCCTGCATTGATGAAATCCCCACGCAACTGGCCGTCGCCGATCACCAGCACGCGGTTGGACACGCCGAGCACTTCGGCCAGCTCCGAGGAGACCATGATGATCGCCACGCCTTCGGCCGCCAGCGCGCCCATCAGTTTGTAGATCTCATACTTGGCGCCCACATCCACCCCGCGCGTGGGCTCGTCGAGGATCAGCACCTTGGGCTTGGCCATCAGCATTTTTGCGAGCACGGCCTTTTGCTGGTTGCCGCCGGACAGGCTGGTGATCGGCAAAAACGGGCTGGCGGTCTTCAGGTGCATGCGTGCGATCTGCTGGTCGATGCTGCCCAGTTCTGCTTCGGCGTCGATGCGCGTCAGGTGCGCATAGGTATCGAGTACGGTCAGGGTGATGTTCTGGCCCACGCCCAGGTCGGGAATGATGCCTTGGCGCTTGCGGTCCTCGGGCACCATGCACAGCCCGGCGCGGATCGATTTGAGCGGCGTGCGCGTGTCGATCCGTTGGCCGTCCAGCCACACCTCGGCGCTGTAGCGGCCCGGGTAGGCGCCGAACAGTGCCGACACCAACTCGGTACGCCCGGCGCCGACCAGCCCGGCAATGCCGAGGATTTCCCCGCGCTTGAGCACGAAGGAAATATCGTCGACGCGTTTGCGCTTGGGGTTGTCGACGTCGTAGCAGGTGACGTGGCGTGCTTCGAACATCACCTCGCCGATCTCATGGGGCTCGGTGGGGTAGAGGTTGCTCATTTCGCGCCCGACCATCTGCGTGATGATCTGCGGGATGTCCATGTCGGCCATGGCCGTGGTCGCGATGTGTTTGCCATCGCGGATCACCGTGATGGTGTCGCACACCGCCGCCACTTCATCGAGCTTGTGGGAGATGTACACGCAGGCCACGCCCTTGGCCTTGAGCCCCTTGATGATGTCCAGCAGCACCTCGATTTCCGAGCGGGTCAGGGCCGAGGAAGGTTCGTCGAGGATCAACAGCCGTGCCTGCTTATTCAGGGCCTTGGCGATTTCCACCAGTTGCTGGTAGCCGCCGCCGTACTGCGACACCGGCAGCGCGACGTTCATGTCCGGCACCTTGAGTTCACGCATCAACGCTTCGGCGCGGTGCAGCATCGCCGGGTAGTTCATGCGCCCGCCGGGCAGCGTCAGTTCGTGGCCCATGAAGATGTTCTCGGCCACCGACAGGTCCGGCACCAGGGTCAGTTCCTGGTGAATGATGACGATGCCGGTGGCCTCGGTTTCGCTGATGGACTGGGCCTTGAGCGGCTGCCCGTCCCAGAGGATTTCGCCCTCCCAGGTACCATGCGGATAAACCGCCGACAGCACCTTCATCAAGGTGGATTTGCCGGCACCGTTCTCGCCGCACAGGCCGACACATTCCCCCGGCCGCACCTTGATATCGATGCCATTGAGCGCGTTGACACCGCCAAAACTTTTGACGATGCCGTTCATTTGCAGCAGGTAGTCAGCCATGGCGGTCACTGCCCGCCGATCTGCTCTTTGGTGTAGAACCCGTCCTTCTCCAACAGGTCGATATTGGCCTTGGTCAGTGGGGTCGGGGTGAGCAGGATGGTGTCGACTTTCTTGCTGCCGTTGTCGTATTGCGAGCTATAGGTGGGCTTTTCATTGCGTGCAAGCTGCACCGAGAGCTTGGCGGCTTCGGTGGCGATCAGCTTGAGCGGCTTATACACGGTCATGGTCTGGGTGCCGTCGATCACGCGCTTGACGGCGGCGAGGTCGGCGTCTTGCCCGGAGATCGGCACCTTGCCCGCCAGCTTCTGCGCGGCCAGGGCCTGGATCGCACCGCCGGCGGTGGCGTCGTTGGAGGCGACAATTGCGTCGATCTTATTGTCGTTCCGGGTCAGGGCGTTTTCGACGATGCTCAGGGCTTCGGTCGGGTTCCATTCCTTGACCCACTGCTGGCCAACAATCTTGATATCGCCCTTGTCGATGGCTGGTTGCAGCACCTTCATCTGGCCTTCGCGCAGCACCTTGGCGTTGTTGTCGGTGGGCGCGCCGCCGAGCAGGAAGTAGTTGCCCTTGGGCGCCGCCTGCAGCACGCCATTGGCCTGCATTTCGCCGACCTTTTCGTTATCGAAGGAGATATAGGCGTCGATGTCGGCGTTGAGGATCAGGCGGTCATAGGACACGACCTTGATCCCGGCCTTCTTGGCTTCGGCGACGGCGTTGGTCAGCACGGTGGCGTTGAACGGCACGATCACGATCACATCGACGCCGCGTGAAATCAGGTTTTCGATCTGGGATATCTGCTTTTGCTCGTTGGCATCGGCCGACTGCACGAAGACCTTGGCGTCGAGTTTTTCCGCCGCCGCGACGAAGTAGTCACGGTCGCGGGCCCAGCGTTCCAGGCGCAGGTCGTCGATGGAAAAACCGATTTTCGGATGGGCGGAATCGGCCATCACCGGCAGGGCGAGCAGGGCCAGGGCGCTGGCGAGCAGCGTGCGTGTGAATGATTTCATGGTGGTGCGTCCTTTTATTGTTGTTGGAAAGACACTGTGCGAAGACTCTAGGCGAACACTGTAAAGGTGGCGAGGGAGCTTGCTCCCGCTGGACTGCGCAGCAGTCCCATTTTTCAGGGCCGCTTCGCGCCCCAGCGGGAGCAAGCTCCCTCGCCACACAAAGCTGTTTGCTGTCAGGTGTAGATAAACCGATTGACCACGCCTTCAAGCATCTCCTGCCGACCACTCACCGCCTGCGGGTTGAACTCGTGGGCAAACGCGTGTTCGGCCAGGGACTCAAGGCTGAACTCGCCGGCCAGTACCGCCTGGCCCAACGGCTGCTGCCAACCGGCATAGCGCTGGTCCTTGAACTGCTGCAACCGATCGTTCTGCACCATTGCCGCCGCGCGTTCCAGTGCCAGGGCGAGTACATCCATGGCGGCGACGTGGCCGTGGAACAGGTCGATCTCGTCCAGGCTCTGGCGGCGCACCTTGGAATCGAAGTTGTAGCCGCCGTTCTTGAAGCCGCCGGCCTTGAGGATTTCATAGGTCGCGAGGGTCATTTCCTCGACGCTGTTGGGGAACTGGTCGGTGTCCCAGCCGTTCTGCGGGTCGCCACGGTTGGCGTCGATGCTGCCGAAGATCCCCAGGGACACGGCGGTGGCGATCTCATGATGAAAGCTGTGCCCGGCCAAGGTCGCGTGGTTGGCCTCGATATTCACCTTGATCTCGTGTTCCAGGCCGTATTCATGCAGGAAGCCGAACACCGTGGCGCTGTCGTAATCGTATTGGTGCTTGGTCGGCTCCTGGGGTTTGGGTTCGATCAGCAGGTCGCCCTTGAACCCGATCTTGTGCTTGTGCTCCACCACCATGCGCATAAAGCGCCCGAGCTGTTCGCGCTCGCGCTTGAGGTCGGTATTGAGCAGGGTTTCATAACCTTCACGGCCGCCCCACAGCACATAGTTGGCGCCCTTGAGCCGCAGCGTGGCGTTCATCGCGCTGAACACCTGGGCAGCGGCGTAGGCAAACACCTGCGGGTCCGGGTTGCTCGCGGCGCCGGCGGCAAAACGCGGGTTGCTGAAGCAGTTGGCGGTGCCCCACAACAGCTTGATACCGGTCTGTTCCTGATGGCGCTCCAGGTGGTCGACTATCTGCGCAAAGTGGTTGCGGTACTCCTTGAGCGAACTGCCTTCCGGCGCAACGTCGGTGTCGTGAAAACTGTAGTAGTCGATGCCCAGCTTGGAGAAAAACTCAAAGGCCGCGTCAGCCTTGCCGATGGCCACTTCCATCGGCTCGCCGCTGCGCTGCCACGGGCGCTTGAAGGTGCCCATGCCAAACATATCGGCGCCGGGCCAGACGAAGGTGTGCCAGTAACACGCGGCCATGCGCAGGTGCTCGCGCATCGGTTTGCCGAGGATCAGTTTGTTGGCGTCGTAGTGACGAAAGGCGAGGGGGGAGTCGCTGTTGGGGCCTTCGAAGCGAACCTTCTCGACACCGGGGAAGTACGGCATGGCGTGTTCCTTATTGTTCTTGGCGGTGTCTGGATACTAGCAACGGCACCTGGCCTGCTGGTTATGAAAATCACCAAGGTGTAGTGCGATTTTGAGTGGCGGGGGCTAGTCTGTTGCCACTGGCCTTCGGACAAAAACAATGAAAACCCTACCGCCCGTCCACCGCATCGCGCTGTTGTTCAACGGCAGCAAAATCTACGACCGCGGCATCATCACCGGCATCGGCAATTACCTGAGCAGCACCCGCGCGTCCTGGGATTTGTTCCTCGAGGAGGATTTCCTCTGTCGCCTGCGCGGTATCGAGCGCTGGCAGGGCGATGGGATCATTGCCGACTTCGATGACCCGCTGATCGGCGAGGCGCTGGCCGACATTAAGTTGCCGGTGGTGGCGGTGGGCGGTTCCTATGAGGATGCGCGCGCCTACCCCGAGGGCATTCCCTATGTGGCCACCGACAACCATGCGCTGATGAAGCTGGCGTATGAACACCTGATCGAAGCCGGGCTGACCCGGTTTGCCTGTTTCAGCCTGCCGCCAGCCGAGGCCAATCGCTGGGCCCAAGAGCGCGAAAAGGCCTTCAAGCATCTGCTGCAACGCGACGGCTTGCCGGTGGAGGTGTATCGCGGCCTGGGCACCAGCGCGCCGTTGTGGGACAGCGCGGTGGAGCAGCAGATCGCCTGGCTGCACAGCCTGCCCAAACCCATCGGCATCATCGCTGTCACCGACGCCCGCGCCCGGCAACTGCTGCAAGCCTGCCTGACTGCCGGTATCGCCGTGCCGGAGGAGGTCGCGTTGATCGGCATCGACAACGACCCGCTGACCCGCACCCTCACGCGGGTGCCGCTGAGTTCGGTGATCCAGGGCACGGAAACCATGGGCCGCACGGCCGCCGCGTTGTTGCATCAGATGCTGCACGGCAAACCCTGCACCGGCACGCAGATCCTGGTACCGCCGGAGGCAATCAATGTGCAGGCCTCCAGCTTGCATCAGCCGTTGGGCAATCCGTATGTGATGCAGGCGCTGCTGTTTATCCGCCAGTACGCCTGCCAGGGCATCAAGACCGCGCAGGTGGCGGCTTATGTCGGCGTGTCGCGCTCATCCCTGGAAGCGCACTTTCGCAAGGAGCGCGGGTGCAGCGTGCATGACGAGATCCTGCGCTTCAAACTCGCCGCCGCCGCCAAGGGCCTGGAAAGCCACGAACTGGCGATTGCTGATATTGCGGCGAAGTGCGGCTTCAAGTCGGCGCAGTACCTACATACGGTGTTTCGCCGTGAATTTGGTTGCACGCCGCGGGAGTATCAGCAAGGCGTGGCCTAGAACACCGCCTTGACCTGCAAGCCCAGCACCAGTGCGTTGTCGATGTCCTTACCGGAAAACGCCCCAGGCTCGAGGATGTATTGCACATCCGGGCGCAGGTTCAGCCATGGCGTGGCCTGGTAGCCGTAACTGAGTTCGATCAGTTGTTCGGCGTTGTCGAGGTTGGGGTAGCTGGTACCGGCGTTGAAGGCGGCCAGCTCCTGCACATCGCGGCTGCGCGGGTTCTGCACGGCGCGGCCATAACCCAGGGCGAGGGTGTCGCGTGGCCGGTCTTCGAATGGTTTGTACAGCACGACGCCCGCGCCATACCACTTGGTGAACGGCGAGGCCGCTTCGCTGGCCGCGGAGTATTGGCCGAAGGCGTGCAGCACGCGACCTGCCGACGCGCTGGAGGCCCAGACTGCCTGGTCGATCAGCAGGTAGTGACCGCCGCGTCCGCTGACCTTCTCAGTGCTGCCGATGCGTTTCACATCGGAGCTGTCGTAGTAATAGCCCAGCTTGTATTCACCCGGCAGCGTGCCGGCCTGTTTGTACACCAACTCAATCGGTACCACCGTGCCGGTGGTGTGCTTGGGGCTCAGCTTCCAGGCGCGGCTGGAGTTGCCATTACTCTGCGGGTCCACGTTGAACGCGGCCACGCGCAGTTGCCAGGACGGCGAAAAGTCGTATTTCACCCGCGCGCCCAGGCGGGCATTCGGGTAGTTGGTCCAGCCGCTGCCGCCGGACATGTTCAGTGGGTGCCCGCAGAAACCGGCGTTCATGAAGTTGCATAGGATGCCGCTGTCCAAGCCTCCCAGGTCGTTGCCCATCGCCATATAACCGAGCTTGAGGTTCAACGCCGGGGTGAACAGCGTGCGCTCGTAGCTCAACTCGGTCAGGCGGGTGTAGAGGCCGCCGTAGTTTTCCTGGATCGGCAGGCGGTTGCCTACCAGGTCCTCGGAAGCGCTGTTGCCGCGCCGGTCGTTGATGGTCAGTTGGATACGGTCGCCGTTGTTCAAGCCGTACAACTTGCCCAGGTCGAACTGCACGCCCAGCTTGATGTTTTGCGAGTAGCGTGCCGAACGGTGTAGGCCGCCGTGGGCGTTGTACGCGGTTTCGCCGCTGTAGTCGCCGGTGAAGCGAACGCCTTGCTCGTCGAGTTCACGGCGCAGGCCGCCCCAGTCGCCGGTCAGGGTGGTGTCATCGGCTTGGGCGGGCAGGGCAGCACCAAACGCCAGGCCCAGCAGCAGGCGCCCAACGAGGTTGTTGGGTAAAAAGTGAGAAGCAGGAGGCATGCGTGGTCTTCCAAAAACACAACGCGCGGTACGGGGGTACCGCGCGAAAGGGCAGGGTTATGGCAGGGCGTAGGCGATCACATAGTCGCCACGGTCGGTGGACTGGCGCGCACCGCCGGCAGTGATCACGACGTACTGTTTGCCGGTTTTCGGCGACACATAGGTCATCGGGCCGCCTTGGCTGCCGACGGGCAGGCGGGCCTTCCAGATTTCATCACCGTTGCCGCTGTTGAAGGCGCGCAGGTAGAAGTCCTGGGTGCCGGCGATAAAGATCAGGCCGCCCTGGGTCGACAGCGTGCCGCCGAGGGTCGGCAGGCCGATCTTGATCGGCAGGTGCATGCGGATGCCCAGGGGGCCGGTGTCTTCCACGGTGCCGACCGGTACTTGCCAGGCGATTTTCTGGGTCTTCATATCGATGGCGGTGAGGGTGCCGAATGGCGGCGCCTGGCACGGGATGCCGGCCACCGACAGGAAGCGGTTTTTGTTCACCGCATACGGCGTGCCCTTGAGTGGCACCGCGCCCATGCCGGTGTTCAGCGCTTCGCCACCGGACGTAGCCTGGGCCTTGTTCTGCGATGGGATCATCTGAATCCACAGGCCCAGGCGCATGTCGTTGACGAAGATAAAACCGTGTACCGGGTCGGTGGAAATACTGCCCCAGTTCATGCCGCCCAGGGAGCCGGGGAAGCTCAGCGATTTGTCGGTGCCCGGCGCGGTGTACAGGCCGTCGTAGCGCATGCCTTTGAAGTCGATGCGGCACAGCAACTGGTCATAAGGCGTGGCGCCCCACATGTCCGACTCGGTCAGGGTCTGCGCGCCGATCTGCGGCATGCCCAGGGATTTTGGCTGGGTTGGCGAGTACGGTTCGTTGGGGATATTCGCCGCCTTGACCGGCACTTCCTGCACGTCGGTCAGCGGCTTGCCGGTGGCGCGGTCGAGCACATAGATCTGCCCGGCCTTGGTGCCGATCACCACCGCCGGTACGGCTTTGTCGCTGCCCGGTGGGGTGAAGTCGATCAGGCTCGGTTGCATCGGCAGGTCGAAGTCCCACAGGTCATTGTGGACGGTCTGGTACACCCACTTTTCAGCACCGGTGGAGGCGTCCAGCGCCAGCACGGAAGCCCCGTATTTGTGGTTCAACTGGGTGCGTTCCACGCCATAGATATCGGTGGACGAGCTGCCCATCGGCAGGAACACGGTGTTCATCAGCGGGTCATAGGACATCGGCGCCCAACTGTTGGGCGTGCTGCGCACATAGGTGCTGCCTGCTGCCGGCGCTTGTTTGTCGTCCGGATTGCCCGGGTCGAAGGCCCAGCGCATTTGCCCGCTGATCACATCGAAGCCACGGATCACGCCACCGGGCATGTCGGTCTGCACGTTGTCGGCCACGCGGCCACCGACCACCACGGTGGTGCCGGCGATCAACGGTGCCGAGGACAATTGGTAATAACTGTCGGGTACAGCGCCCAGCCCGGCTTTGAGATCCACCTGGCCGTGGGTGCCGAAGTCTTCGCAGAATTTACCGGTGTCGGCATCCACGGCGATCAGGCGCGCATCAATGGTGTTGGTCAGCAAGCGACGCTGGCACTGCGCACCGGCTGCCACGCTGGCGGCGATGATCGGCGAGCTGTTCGGCTGGGTCGGCTGTGCGATCGGCGCGGTGGCATCGAAATACGCCATGCCTCGGCAACGCTGCCATACCGCCGACTTGGCGTTTATTGCGTTCTTCCACAGCTCTTTGCCGGTGTCGGCGTCCAGGGCGATCAGGTTGTCGGGATCGAGCCATATCCGCATGGCATATTGCGCACCGAATAACGTGGTATCGCCAACCCCATCGACCCTTCCGATCGCGTCCTGGATGTTGGCCGAGACATAGTTCGAGAGATCGGCACCAT
>NZ_JAKNRV010000014.1:0-35241 GCF_023072625.1 Pseudomonas emilianonis | reverse complement strand
GATGCTGCGCATGTTGCCGACGGTGCGCAGGTCAAGGCTGCATTCCCTACAAAGCCTGATGTAGTCGAGCATGTACTTCGGCATTTCACTTCCTCCGTTGATTTCCAATGCCGCCTCATAGAAGCGGTTAGTCGTGTCGTGCAAAGTCGCCGTGCAGCCTGTCGCGCAGCGTTGCAGCTACCGTTGTTGCCTCGGCCAAGCATTCGTAGTGGCCGCCGTTATGGACCTTTCGATTCAGCGTCACCTGGACGTGCCATTTTCTGGAATCTGGATTCCAGCTAACACCCTTCACGCCAGACTTGTTGGTCTTGCGCAGCGCTTGGTTATGCTGGTTTTGGGATGGGGTTGAATCACGCAAATTGGCAATCGCATTGTTTTGCCGGCATCCATCTACGTGATCAATCTGACCGTCGGGCCAGTTGCCGCGATGAATCAGCCAGGCAACACGGTGGGCGAGGTATGTCTTGCCGCCCATCTTGATTCGAATATAGCCATTGGTGCCCTTGCTGCCTGCTGTGCGTCCCGGAACGATCCGCGTGTTAGGCGAGCTATTCCAGGTCAGCATCCCTGTAGCGGGGTTGTAGGTTAGGGCGCTTATTGCTTGATCATAAGTAAGCATCTTGGACTCCCGTTTTGCTTCCCAGATGACCCTGTCGCCAAGGGCATCGAGGAAATCTGTTCACCGTGACCCGCTACTGGCGGCCGTCACCGGCTTGAATCAAATGTCACTCCAGCCGCGGGCCTTTCGGCTTGTTCTCCCGCTGGATAACTGTTCTTGGCGCTTTACGCTGCACGCCCGGGTCAGTTGCCAACCCTCTGAACCGTTTAGGCCGGTTCATCGCTGCCTTTGAATCTGGGCCGGTGGTTATCCGGCAAGGGTGAAGCTGTGTGACTAAAGAGCGGGTCAGGCCCTGAGGCCCTGGCGAGTCCCTGTTGGGTGACTCGATGGGCCTAGTAAACAACACGTTTATAAACACGTCAACACTATTTGTTTATTTGTGTTTATCGCAGGCACAAAAAAGCCCGCTCAGCGGCGGGCAGCAGGTCGACTACAAATCAGCAGGTCGTGCTATTCGGCGCAGGTCGATGCCTGCGAGGGGAAGGGGGTAATGCAGGGATGGCGGATACAAGAAGCCCGGCGCTGGGCCGGGCTTAGTTGTGGTGTGGCTACTGATTTGGTTTGGTTGTATGCGCGGAAGCTTCGGCTACACCAGGACCGAATACCAAAAAACCCTTCCAAGAACGACAAGCTCGTTCTCCATCATCTGCTGAGCTGTGTACTCTTCGTCGGGATGCTCGTCACGGTTATAGCTGCGCAGGCGCAAGCCACCCATCGGCATCCTATAAAGAATCTTCACCCGAAGCTGGCCGCCATGGTTCAGCGCGTACATTTTCCCGTCAATGACGGATGTTGACCCCTGGTCAACTCCTACCGTGCTGCCGTTCGGCAAAACCGGCTCCATGCTGTTCCCGCTGACGGTCACGCATACCGCCTCGCTAGGCTGAACATTCTGGCGCCGCAGAGTCATCTTCCCAAATCGAAGTCTTTGCTTGTGGGATTGCTCGACGACCGTCCTGCCGCTACCGGCCGATAACTCCACCTCCTTTAAGAAAGGCACGTACACCTCATCATTTTCCAGGGGAGTGTCGTCATCCCAGACATCGAAAGGGCCATCCAAAGATGCGTTCGAGTCGGCGGCTGGCGGAACTGGAGGGTCGGATCGGCCAGACGGGTCAGGCTCCCCCGTGGTTAGCCAGTGCTGGCCCACAAACAGCTTTAGAGCTGCCTGATAAATGGCGCGTGCTGGGAGCCCCCGGTTAAACCAGTTATTTAAAGTCTGCGGTGAAACCTCAAGGGTTTCAGCGACCTGCTTTGCGGTAAGGCCTTGCTCGGCCATAAACCGCCGTAGCCGGTCGCCAGAATGTTCATTAGTCATAAACACAGAGTTTACCGGGGTTGTGTTGTTTATTAAATAAACGTATCGTTGACTGGTGTTTACTCGCCGACGGCGGAATTGTTTATGAAACCCACACCTCTTGAGCGCGCAATCCTTGCGGCCGGATCGGGCAAAGCCCTTGCCGAGCTTCTTGGCGTGACCCCTATGGCGGTCTCCTACTGGAAGGTCAGGGGTGTTCCCGCACGTCAGGCACTTCCTATCGAAAAAGCTACTGGCATATCCCGCCATGAGCTTCGGCCTGATTTATATCCGGTCGAATCCCTTTCTGCCGCTTAACCACCTTGCATGCACCCACTAAAGGAGCCTCACCAATGGCATATCACGACACGCGTCACCTGAAAGACCGGGAGATCAAGTCCCGCTATGACGACGAAACCTACGAGGCGCTGAAGGCTGTTGCGCGCCTGCACAAGCTCCAGCTCGCGGTCTTCGTTCGCATGTGCGTCGAGGAAAAGCTGGAAAGCATCGTTGAACTGGATGTTAACGGGAAACACATGCAGGCCTGAAGGCCCTTAAGGAGGCTACGTGCCTGAAACCACGATCTGCCACGGGATCGATGGGCGCCTCTACGAAAAGCTTGAACGGTTGGCAGCAGCGGCAGGGATGACCCCTGACGAGTACGCCGCAAAGCTTGGAGCAGAACGCTTTTTCGAGAAGACCAGGCCAAAAGGGGCTGGAAAGATCCGGCATCTACCAACAACAAGGCGTGACCCGCCGAAGGCCGGAATAGGGCCTGAAAAAGGAGGGACTGATGAAGACCCCAACCCATAAACCCAAATCGCAGGCACAAAAAAGCCGGGGCGCAATCCCGGCTCTTTCACAGCGCTTGCAAAAATCGTTTCAATCTGGAGCCGATTATGCACACCTCTAATCTCGATGTACAGGCCCTGAATAATCCCGCGCCACGTTTTTCGATTGCAGAAAACGTGGCGCGTAAAACCATGTCGACGCGGGAAATCGCCGAACTGACCGGAAAGGCGCATTTTCATGTAAAGCGCGACGTCCTCTCCTTGCTGAAAGAGCTTGGCGAGGATGCATCCAACTATGGATGCATCTATCTCGACCCGTTGAACCGCGAGCAAACCGAATACTTGCTCGATCGTGAGCACACCGACTGTCTGCTGACAGGCTACAGCGCCGCCATGCGCATGACTGTGATTCGTCGCTGGCACGAACTGGAAGCGCAGGTGGCTCAGTCTCAACCGCTCTCCACCATAGAAATCCTGCAGATCGCCATGGAGTCTGAAAAGGCCCGCTTGATGCTCACCGCCCAGGTCGAGCAGCAGGCCACCAAGATCCATTCCCTGGAGAACCTGTTCAAGGAAGGCATGACCCACACCCAGTTCTGCAAGGGACTCAATGGGGTCAACGTCATGCAGGTGGGTAATTACCTCGAATCGCGTAGCTGGCTCTACAACGAGAGCAAGTCAGGCACCCGTCACCGTGTTGGCTCCTACGCCCGCGACAAGTACATGACCGAGCACCAGGTCGAAGTCACCCCGCACGGCAAAGATCCTTTCATCTCCTACACGCCAATCCTCCTGAAGAAGGGTGCTGCCCGCCTGTACGACCTGTACCTGGCCGGCGAGCTGCCCATGAAGAAGACCTGGGACGGCCTGTTCACTCACGACAAGGCTATGCGGGGTGCGGCATGACTGATCTACCCCGCCAATTCAAAGGCGTGTGGATTCCTGCCGAGGTCTGGCTGGACCGTTCGCTGTCTATCACTGAGAAAGTGATGATGGTCGAGATCGGTAGCCTGCAAGACCCTGTCAGGGGGTGCTACGCCAGCAACAGCCATTTCGCCAGGTTCTTTGGCCTGTCGAGTTCCCGTGTCTCTGAAATCATCAGCGCGCTTTCTTCCAAGGGCCTTTTGCGGGTCGAACTGATCCGCGATGGTCGGCAGGTTGTAGAGCGCCGCGTGCGCCTTTCTGACCTATTCGGAAAGTCGAATACCTATTCGGAAAAGGCGGCGACCCTATTCGGAAAAGGCGGTGACCCCTATTCGGAAAAGGCGGAGGAGAGTAATACAAAGAGCAACAGTACATCTGAGGGTGAAAAGCGCGGCTCAGCCAAGGCTTCCCCGTCCGCTTCGCGCAAGGCCTCGAAGTTCGATCCTCTCATTGCGCGCCCTCTCAGCGTCAGCGAATCAACCTGGGCTGACTGGTGCCAGCACCGCCGCGAAATCAAGAAGCCCCTGACCGCCACCACCTGTGCCAAGCAAGCCAAGACCCTGGCCGGTCACCACGACCCTGACGCCGTGATCAACCAGTCCATCAGCAATGGCTGGACCGGTCTGTTCCCGGAGAAGGTTGTGGCGGGAGGCAGGACTGTCGGCAATGGCCCGGACTTCTACGACCAGTCGTGGCGCACCGATACGAGTGATGACCTATGAAGAACGTCACTCAGATGATCCCCGGCGCTGCCCGGGCGCTGGGCACCTCGGCGCCTTATCAGGCCCCGGCACAAGCCAGCACCCAGCTCGGCGTAGTGGATGACGCAACCGGCGAAGTGGTTGAACGCCTGTTCCGCCAGTTGCAGGCCATTTTTCCGGCCCACAAGCAGGCGTGGCCTGACGACAAGGCCAAGGCCGCAGCGATGCGCAATTGGACTATGGGCTTCATGGCCGCTGGCATCCGCTCACTGGAGCAGATCCGATACGGAATCGAGCAGTGCCGGAAAAGCGGCTCACCGTTCGCGCCAAGCGTCGGCCAGTTCGTAGGCTGGTGCAAGCCTGGACCCGAGGCGTTCGGCCTGCCAGCGAGCGCTGACGCATGGGTGGAGGCATTGATGGGCGTCTACAGCCATGAAGGCGTGAAGATCGCCGCCATTGCCACGGGCCTGTTCGACCTGCGCGCCGCCAAGCAGGAAGACAAGGGCCTGCGCCAGCGCTTCGACCACAACTACGCCGTGGTGATCCGCCGCGCCCAGGAAGGCCAGCCGCTGGACGGCAAGATCCTCACCGGCATCGGCCACGACAGCCAGAAGACAGCCTTCGAGCTGGCCAACGAACTGGCCGACCAGCAAGCCCAGGCACGAATCCTTCAGCAAGGCATCCCGGCCGACGGCAAGTCAGCCCGCGCACTGCTGCTCGCGAAGTTCGGCAAGAACAAGACTCAGGAGCAACGGCCATGAAGCGAGCAAACCCAGCACAGCTACGCCAATCCCCTGAGGCGGCCAACGCCCTGGTCAAGCACGGAATCCGTTTCGTGTGCATGCCGGTGGTGGATGAGGCGGACGGTGTGAACTTGTCCAGTCAGGCCGCCGAGCGTTTGGAGCGCATGGCATTGATCGCAGAAGCAGGGGAGAAGCGGACATGACCGACAAGATGCGTGAAGAGTTTGAGCGCGAGTGGGGACAAGTGGATGCAGAGCAAGGTGTTCACTTCATACCCGAGCTGAACACCTACGGCAGCGATCTGTACGCCCAGCATGGGTATGCGCAGATGAAGTCGTCCGCCTGGTTCTATTTCCAGAAGGGCTGGCAGGAATCCCGCGAGGCGCTGGTGATTGAGCTGCCCGAGGACTTCACAAGTGTCGGAAGCCCGAACATGCGGATGCTAGTAGCGCACCACCGCGAGATCGTAGGCCTATTGGTGCAATCCATCGAAGCAGCAGGCGTGAAGGTGAAGTCATGAGCAAGGACGGAATTAATGTTAATCAAGCCCCCGATGATTTCTACCGGCCGCAAATTCCACCTGTTGCTCCACCGCCAGCGAATTCCTCAACCGTCAAGCCTTTGCGTTGCCGCTGTGGCCGTGAAGCGGAGTGGCTATTGGATGGATCGCTCTTTGGGTGCAACTCATGCTTTGTCTCTGGCACAAGCATGACGTATTGGAATGATCTTGTGGGCACAGACCCAGCAGTGCCTGAAGCGCTGTCAGGCTACGAAAGCTGGAAGTCAGGATACGCCGAGGGCTGGCGTGTCGGATCGAAAGTGGCGGTGGACGAGCGACTTCAGCTCAAGACCGAAAACGATGCCTTGAAGGCGAAAAGGCTAGCAAGGGCGGCGCGCACCAAAAAGCTCGTCGGCATTGCCAGCACTCATCGGCGCGACGCGTTGGTGCTGCGCAAGGATCTCGAATCCCACAAACGCATGCTTCTGGCCGCTGCCTGCGACCTTGGCGCGATTGGCGAAGCGCTCAAGTCCGACATGGACGCCGATGGGGATGAGTTGCTTGGCATGGTCATCGACCTTAAAGCCCAGAACACCCGAATGCTGGAATGGCTCAAGGATATTAGCCGCACATCCGGCGACAAAGGTGCCGTCATGGGAGCGCGCCAACTGCTCAAGGAGTTCGCCGAATGAATGATTCCCGCGATTTGAAAGCGATTGCCGAGGCGTGCCAGCAGCACCAGCCGCTTCGCTTCATGCGCAGCCACGGTGCGCTGTACATCCGCAACGACAACGGCATCGTCTTCGACGTGCATCAGAACCGCTCATTCCCTGACCTCATGGCGCAGAACAAGGATTACGCGGACCTGGTGCTTGCCGCCAACCCTGCCGCAGTCCTGGCCCTGATCGCCGAGATCGAGCGGCTACAGCTCGATAATTCCAGCCTGCGCGGAAGCTGCGCGAGGCTTGGGGCAGAGCATGCGTCGATGGCTCGCAATTTCAAAAAAGCGAACCGTATGCAGTACGAGGCTAGATCTGAGCGCGACCAGCTCAAGGCCGAGAACGAGGCGTTGGTAGCGGCTGCGCAGGCGTTACGCGATGAGTGGCGCAAGGATCAGGCTGACGCGGAGCGGTATCGGTGGCTGCGCGTGAAGCAGACGTTCATCTGGTTGATTCAGGACTGGTTCCCGCGGAATAACGTGCTGACCGACGTGGATGCTGAGATCGACGGCGCCATGGGAAAGGGAGAGCAGTCATGACTGACTTGAATCAGCTTTCGTCGGCGGCTCGGTCTGCCGCAATGCGTGGCGGTACTGCTGGCTGGGGGCAAGTCGGCGGCTTGGCTGAACACATCCTGTACATGGAAGTGCGCCCAAAGCGCCGCGGCCGTCAACCTAAGTGCCATTGCGGCTGCGGGACGCCTAAAACGCATCTCGGCAAGGCCAATGGCGTGGCCCTCACGGGTGGCTGTGAATTCTACGTCCGGCGCTGGGTGAAAGCGGGAGGTCGGCCATGACTGACAAGATCAGCGTCAACTGCCAGGCCAAGCTCTCCGAGGCCATTACCTGCCTTACCACCATGTACCGGGACAAGAAGTTCGTGGTGGTCTCCCTACGTCCTGGCAAGGACCGCACGCTCGACCAGAACGCCCTGTGGTTCGCGATGTACAAGCGTATTGCCGAGATGACCCAGATCGGTGACGCGGCCGACGCTCGCCGGTACTGCAAGCTGCACTTCGGCGTGCAGATCCTGCTGAACGAGGACGCCGGTTTCCAAGCTGAGTGGTATCGGGTTATGCGTCATCTGCCCTATGAAACGAAGCTAGCCATGATGGGTGAGTGCCACTTGTTCGGCCCTGACGGCTTCCCGGTGACCAGCCTGTTCAATCGCGCCCAGGGCGTCCAGTACACCGACCGCATGGCCAATTACTTCACCGGCCAGGGCGTCGTCTTCACCGATCTGCTGAGCAAGGAGGCTGCATGAGAAAAATCCTAATTATCGGGGCTGGATCGCTCGGGATTGCTGTAGCGCTTAGGGCTCTCGACGGAGCTGTTAGGGCTAGGCCTACTCGCCAAATAGCGGTCTATCCGAACGACTTTGAACTTGGTGCGCATGGTGCGCTGGATATTCCCACTGAAGACCCATTCAGCGGTGGTGGTCGAAGCAAGGGCGAGAAGAAGCGAGCGGACAGAGAACGGCGCATGCGGGGAGGCTTCTGATGCTATCCACCAAACAACCCAAGCCCAAGACCTGCAAGAACCCAGCATGCAGGTCCTCATTCGTCCCGCAGCGTCTCGGGCAGGCGGTGTGCAGTCCGAAGTGCGGCCTGGCCATCAAGGACGTGAACCAGGCGAAGGCGCGCAAGTCGCTGGATCAGATTGGCCGCGCCGACATCAAGGTTCGAAAGGAGGCCCTGAAAAGTCGCGGCGACCACATGCGCGAGGCTCAGCAGGCGTTCAACGAGTACATCCGCACCCGTGACCAGGCAGCCGGCCACCTCTGCATCTCCAGCGGCAAGCCGTTGGACTGGAGCGGCAACGCGGTAGATGCCGGCCACTATCGCAGCGTCGGCTCCGCACCGCACCTGCGCTTCGATGAGCGCAACTGCCATGCCCAAAGCAAGCAGGATAACCGGTTCCTCTCTGGCAACGCCGTGGACTACCGGATCGGCCTGATCGCGCGCATCGGTCAGGAGGCGGTCGACGCCCTGGAATCCGACCAGAGCGTGCGCAAGTACACCGTCGAAGAGATCAAGGCCATCAAGGCCGAGTACCGGGCAAAGACCAGAGAACTGAAGAGGGGTAATGCGGCATGACGATCAGCCATGAAGAGCTAAAATCTGTCCTTGCTTACGACGCAGATACGGGGCAATTCACCTGGCTTGTGAACTCATCTGCGAGGGTCCAGGCAGGAAGATCTGCAGGATATATGCGCAAGCGAGACGGCTACATCGTTGTGCGGGTGAGAGGGCATGGATACTCCGCACATCGCCTTGCTTGGTTCTATACCCACGGCGTCTGGCCGGTGGTGATTGATCATATCGACCGTAACCGATCAAACAACGCGATGGAAAACTTGCGCGAGGCCACAACCTCTCAAAACGGCATGAATACTGGCATCCGAGAGCTGAACACATCCGGCTACCGCGGCGTTACCTGGAACAAAGCGGCGCGAAGGTGGCAGGCACAGGCGCGACTAAATGGCAGGAATTTCTATCTAGGGGTTTTCGAGTCAGCAGTGATGGCCTCTGAGGTTTATGAGGAGTTTTGCAAAGAGCGCCACGGTGAGTTTTACGTTGGTAGTCAGGGGGAGGCAGCATGAAGATCAACTCAGCGCGCCAGGCGTGGCATGACTGCAAATACAACCCGGCCCCCGGCCAAACCTCTGACGTTGTTCAATTGGGCGTGGTGGTGCAGAACACCGATCGCGGCCCTACGGCGAATCACGCGGTGCATGGGGCCCTGGCTGGGCATATCCAGTCGGTAATCGCTCGGCTACACCCGCAGATCCGCGTCTTCGGTGACTTCATGTACGCGGCCGAGCAGAGCGACGACATCCGCGAGGCGGCGGAAGAGGTGGTATTCCTGGTGGTGCAGAGCAAGTCACCGCGGATGACGGCGGCCAAGCGGGAGAAGCTGGAGTATGTGGTGAAGGGCGTCATGCGCCGGTATCAGTACATGCACCAGGGCGGCCAGTCGGCCAATGAAGACCCGTTCGCCAATCCCGAGAAGTTCAGGGAGTGGATGTGGCAGTTCTACGGTGTGCGCCTGGAGTCATGCAACTGGGAGCGGGATTGGGGCGGCATGCAGCAACTGATCTTCGATTGCTGCGAGGATCTGGACCGTCGAGCACTCAGTCCGGTGGCGGCGGTAATTTACGAAATGCGTGAGGCCGCATGAGGGCCTATTGCGTTCCCGTGCGGCTGGTGGCATATTAGCGCCATCCTGATAATTTTGCCTTCGGCAACTTGATCACCGATCCAAGAAAACCCGGCCATCGCGCCGGGTTTTTTATTGCCCAAAGAAACCCACCAAAAGGAACGCCGAATGATGAAGCGAATGTCCGCTTACGTGTGCCTGGCGCTCGCCGCCTGCCTGTCTTGTTTCTCCATGTCGGCATTCGCCGAGCCAGTGGCTTACGCGTACCGCTCTGCGGTGATGCTGGCTGAGCTGCCGAGTGTCGGCATGAAGCGCCTGGAACTGACCCTCGTCATGTGGCGAACGGGCAGCCAGTCGAATGACGAAGGAATCGCTTCCAATCTGCGCGCATCCAGCAATCACTTCGTGATGGCCTCGGCAAAGTCCGGCATGGAAGAGTACGAAGGCTTTGCCCCGGCCTGAATGCGCCTGCAGCCAATTGAAAAAGCCCGGACATATGCGCCGGGCTTTTTTTACCTCCGAGGAAAGCCGCTACCGAAGTGGACGCTTTCCCGGATGTATCTCAGTTTTAACTGCAGCCAGGGCAGCCCTCGGGAGGCCTGGACGCTGATAAGCCGGTAGTGCAGCGCTACGGAAAAACACCGGCAGCCCGCGCGCCCTGACCTAACACGCTTTCAGGGTGGCGCGAGACATGAGCGGCGAGATCGATGCACTTGGGTGTCGACGCCGTGGTGGTCTTTGGCTGGCAGCGTGGGAAGACACGCTCACCTTTTCAGGGCCTCGACATTGATCGGGGCCTTCTTGTTTTCGGCCCCGCCACACCCTTCGCTCTGAGCTGGGAGTGCCGCCGGGGCTGATCTATTCGCCGCCGCTCCCCAGCGTCTGGCCGCCACCTGACGGCCTTTTTTATTCACTCATGCAACTGAGAGGTCGAGCGCATGGAATTCCTGCATCGCTTGCTCGACAAGGCCGACCTGATCCTTGCCGGGGTAGTCGGCGCCATCATCGCGAGCTGGTGGAGCAAGGATGACCTCAAGGATCTCTGGTCCTGGGTCATCTTCCTGCTGACGGGTATTGCCTGCGCCCTGTACTTGACTGGCATTGTTTGCGACCGCCTGGCTGTGACTGACCCTAGCAATGTTGCTGGTGTTGGGTTCCTTCTTGGGGCGTTCGGCGGGTCACTCCTGACCGCCATCAACCGGGCCATCAAAGCCGCCGACATCTGGGCGCTTATCCGCTCGAAGCTCGGAGGGGGTTAATCCATGAGCCTTCAAACATTGAGCACGGCTTTCGTCTCCATCATCGCCATTTGGGCGACCTGGTGCGTACTGAGCCATAAGGTGAGAGACGGTATTGTCGGCAAGATCATTTACGCGGCAATCGCCGTGTCCGGGTTTGCGATTGCTACTCGGGGTGAGACTGTGCTCCTCAGCCCCAGCGCTGCAGGCGTCACCTTCCACGGAGCGCTCGCATTGGCTGGCCTAAGACACTGGTTCGTCGCCAACCACTGGCCGCGCGTCAAGGCATGGCTGTGCCGGACGCTGAACTGCGAGCGCTGCCTGAGCTGTGACAAGGCACCAGGCGGCATAGATCGCCGGGGCAAGTAATTCGCGCCACGATTTGGCGCATTCGAAAACGTGGCGCGTAAAGGATTCATATGACCGACAAGCAACCCACCGACTGGGAGCGCATCGAGCAGCTCTACAGGGCTGGCGTGCTGTCAGTGCGAGAGATCGCCGCTACCTGCGGCGTTTCTCATACCGCAATCAATAAGCGCGCCAAAGCTGGCGGATGGGATCGAAACCTCAAGGCAAAGATCCACGCCAAGGCTGATGCGCTGGTTTCCAAAGCAGAGGTTTCCACCAAGGTTTCCACGGAAACTCTGGCAACCGAGCGAGGGATCGTTGAGGCGAATGCTCAGGTCATTGCTGACATCCGCCTGGCGCATCGCACTGACATTGGTCGGGGGCGCCGGCTCGCCAACAAGTTGCTGGATGAGCTTGAAGGGTTGACCGATAACCGCGACCTGTTCGAGCAACTCGGTGAGCTGCTGCGCTCGGAAGACGACAACGGTCAGGACAAGCGCAACGACCTGTATATGAAGGTCATCGACTTACCGGCTCGCACCAAGACTATGAAGGAGCTCGGCGAGACGCTGAAAAACCTGATCACCCTTGAGCGTCAGGCATATGACCTGGGCAGCGACGGTGCCAGCCCATCAGACGCGCCCAGCTCTGCAACCAGCGACGACCCTATTGAGGCCGCCCGTATCTACCAGAAGCTCATGTCAGGCGGTTGAAATGCCCATCCCGTTTCAGTTCGACTTCAAGAACCCAGACTATGTACAGGTTTTCGAATGGCGAACTGAGCGGCTTGCGCGCATTCGACGCGACCCGACGATGCTTCCGGCCCTGCGAGCGTTCTACCGTGATAACCCTGCCCAGTTCATCATTGACTGGGGCATGACTGCCGACCCTCGTAACGTTGAGCGAGGCCTTCCTGCATCCATCCCGTTCCTGCTGTTCCCCAAGCAGGAAGAATGGATTGAGTGGTTCATGGATCGCTGGCGCAACCAAGAGCCAGGGATCACTGAGAAGACCCGCGACATGGGCATGTCCTGGCTCACTATCGGGCTGGCTTCAACTGTTTGCATGTTCAACAGCGGCTTTGTGGTGGGCTTTGGCTCCCGCAAGGAGGAGTACGTCGACAAGATCGGGTCGCCTAAATCGCTGTTCGATAAGGCTCGGACGTTCATGCGGCTGCTGCCGAAAGAGTTCCGTGGCACCTGGGACGACCGTAAGCACGCCCCGCACATGCGCATCCTATTCCCGGATACCGGGTCGGTGATCACCGGAGAGTCTGGTGATGGCATTGGCCGGGGCGACCGGACTAGTTTCTACATCGTGGATGAGTCGGCGTTCCTTGAGCGCCCTCAGCTGGTCGACGCTTCGCTGTCGGCCACCACCAACTGCCGGCAGGACATCTCTACACCCAACGGCATGGGCAACTCATTCGCCCAGCGCCGGCACAGCGGCAAGATCAAAGTATTCACGTTCCATTGGCGGGATGACCCGCGCAAGGACGACGCATGGTACGAGAAGCAGGTCAACGACCTGGACCCCGTCACCGTAGCTCAAGAGATCGACATCAACTACTCGGCCTCGGTTGAGGGCGTAGTGATTCCGTCTGCCTGGGTGCAGGCAGCCATCGGCGCACACACCAAGCTTGGCATTGAGCCTTCCGGTATGCGTCGCGGCGGTCTCGACGTTGCGGATGAGGGTTTTGATAAGAATGCCTTTGCCGGTCGTCATGGCTTCCTGCTCGACTTCATCGAGTCTTGGTCCGGCAAGGGTGGCGATATCTACGCAACCGTGGTCAAGGCGTTTTCGATCTGTGATGAGCGTCGATACGAGACGTTCGACTATGACGCCGATGGTCTTGGTGCCGGGGTGCGAGGTGATGCTCGGGTAATCAACGAGTTGCGCCATACAGCAGGCACGCAGCAGATCAATGACCAGCCGTTTCGCGGTTCCGGTGGCGTGTACGACCCAGAAGGCCAGATGGTCAAGGAGCGCTTGAACAAGGACTTCTTTGCCAACGCCAAGGCCCAGGCCTGGTGGGCGCTTCGCATGCGGTTCCAGGCGACATACCGCGCCGTGGTCGAGGGGATGGCGTTCGATCCGGACGAGCTGATTTCGATATCACCGGACCTGGCCGAGTTATCACTCCTAACTATGGAGCTTTCGCAACCCACTTACACCATCAACGCCGTGGGCAAAGTCGTCATCGACAAGGCGCCCGAAGGTACGAAATCACCAAACCTCGCCGACTCCGTGATGATCTGTTATCAGCCGGCGGCCAGGTCCATCGACATCTGGAAGAGACTCGCAGGATGAGCAGAAAACATCAGTTAAACGCTCGAGCTGCGAAGGTAAACCAGCAGACCGACGCAGCGCGAAAGTCGTTCATGACGAACGATAGTTTCCAGAACTTCACAGCGCGCGTCGGCCTTGGCACCCAGAACCAGCACAGCGACAGCAGCTACGGTTTCAACTTCGTCAGCCGCAACCGTATTCAGATGGAGGCCGTGTATCGGTCGAGTTGGCTTGCCGGCCGCGCCGTGGATTGCCGCGCCAAGGACATGACCCGCGAGGGGATCGAATTCAACTCGATCATGCCGCCAGAGGAAAAGGACAAGCTGTCCCGAGCTTTTGAGCGCTTGCAGATCTGGAAAGGGCTCTGCGACAACGAAAAGTGGTCGCGCCTCTATGGTGGCTCGATCGCGGTGATGCTGATCGATGGTCAGCGCCCAGAAACTCCGCTTCGCCTTGATTCAATCGGCAGGGGCCAGTTCAAGGGATTGTTGGTGCTTGACCGGTGGCTGGTTCAGCCATCACTGGAGAATCTGGTAACCGAATATGGGCCTGACCTCGGAAAGCCGAAGTTTTACACCGTCGTGGCCGATGCCCAGGCGCTGATCAACCAGAAGATCCACTACACCCGCGTGATCCGACGTGAAGGCGTTGAGCTGCCGTACTGGCAGCGCATTGCTGAGAACGGCTGGGGGCAGTCTGTACTTGAGCGCCTCTGGGATCGTCTGGTCGCATTCGATAGTGTCACTTCTGGCACCGCCCAACTGGTCTACAAAGCTCACCTGCGCACGTACAAGGTCGAGAAGCTGCGAGAGCTGATCGCCACCGGCGGACGCACCTTTGAGGCGCTCCTGAAGCAGATCGACATGATCCGTCAGTTCCAGTCCAACGAAGGGCTGACCCTTATGGACTCGACCGATGATTTCGAAACGCACCAGTACAGCTTTACCGGCCTATCAGATGTGATCGACAAGTTCGGCGAGCAAGTCTGTGCAGCCGTTGAGACGCCCGACATCATCCTGTTTGGTCAGTCCCCGGGCGGTATCAGCAACGGTGACGACACGTCGGTGCGCATCTACTACGACAGCGTAAAGGCCGATCAGGACTCATGTATGCGCGCTGGCGTTACAACCCTCTGTGACGTAGTCAGTCGATCGGAGCTTGGAAAGCCGCTGCCTGATGGCTTCGCATTCGACTTCGTTCCGCTATGGCAGCTTAGCGATGCCGAGAAAGCCGAAGTTGGTGCAAAGGACACGAATTCTGTTGTCCAGGCGTTCGACTCAGGAATCGTAGATCGCGGCACCGCTCTCAAAGAGCTGCGCCAGTCCAGTAACACTACGGGGCTCTGGTCGAACATCACTGACGACGAAATCAAAGAGGCCGAAAGCGAGCCACCACCAGTCCCTGGAGAAAAGGACCTGATCGATGCGCCTAATGACCCGGGACAAAAAGCGAAACCGGAACCCGGTCAGGGCGAGTAGAGCCGAGCGGCAATACCAGTCCTCTCTGTCGCAGGTAGCGCGCCAGGTGGGAAGCATCATCAACGGCTTTCCGCCTGGTGACCCGGCAGCTGAACCCACAATCACCACCATGCTCGATCGCTACGCCGATCTGCTGAACGACTGGGCAGTGTCCACGGCAAGCAAGATGCTCGTCGAGGTCAACCAGCAGGATCGCAAGGCCTGGGCGGTGATGACCGAAAACATGTCCAAGGCGCTGCGCGACGAAATTCGCAACGCGCCGACGGGCCAGGTTATGCAGGGGTTACTCGCCGAGCAGGTGACGTTGATCAAGAGCATCCCGCTCGACGCCGCCAAGCGCGTGCATGAACTGACGCTGCAAGGCATCGAGGACGGTACCAGGTCCAGCGAAATCGCCAAGGAGATCCAGCGTTCGGGCGAAGTGTCCGAAAGCAAAGCCAAGGTAATTGCGCGCACCGAGGTGTCCCGCACCGCATCGGCGCTGACCGAGGCCCGGGCCAGATCGGTGGGCAGCGAGGGCTACATCTGGCGGACCTCTGGTGACAGCGACGTTCGTCACTCGCACGCGGAAATGAACGGCAAGTTCGTTCGCTGGGACTCGCCGCCCACCCTGGACAAGATGACCGGCCACGCCGGGTGCTTCCCGAACTGCCGCTGCTACCCCGAACCAGTCATTCCCGAGTAACCCAACTATGAAAGTGAGAACCCAGGACGAGGCCGGGCGCTGGTTCGCGCCTGAGCGCTTGAGCGCCCGGCAAAGCATGACCCCTGAAGGCTTTCTGCTGTGTCAGGCGGTGCCCATCGCACGCACCGGCACGCTCGTTTATGACGAAAGCGAACTGGTCAACGACGACGGCCCAATCGTTCAAGGCGGCGCCGGCGGAATCGTGACCATCGAGCGGAATCCCGACGAGGTGTTTCGCGCCGAGACGATTGCCAGCTTTGAAGGCAAACCGGTGACATTGAGCCACCCGGATGATTTCGTGACCCCCGCCAACTGGCGCGAACTGTCGATGGGTATCACCCAGAACGTGCGCCAGGGCAGCGACATTGAAAGCGACCTGATGCTGGCCGACCTGCTGATCACCGATTCGGTCGCAATCGAAGAGGTTCGAAGCGGGCTTAGGCAGGTGTCCTGCGGCTATGACGCCGATTACGAACAACTGGCGGTCGGTCGCGGCCGCCAGATGAACATCGTGGGAAACCACGTAGCCCTGGTAGAGCGTGGCCGCTGTGGCCCGCGATGTGCAATTGGAGATTCCGAAGTGGCCAAGACGACTGATGCAAAACCGAAACGCACCTGGCGCGACCGGGTAATGACGGCCTTCCGCGCGAAGGATGAAGCGGCGCTGGAAGAGGCACTGGAAGGCGCCAAGACCGGTGATGAAGAGGAAGAAGGGGAAGAGAATGGCGATGGTGGTAAAGCCAAAACCGGAGACTCTGCAACCCTCGACTCCATCCTAAAGGCCGTGACCGCTTTGGGCGCCCGCGTTGGAGATATGGAGGCCGAGATCAAGAAGTCGACCGAGGACGACGACGAGGATGACAAGTCGAAGACCGAGGACGATATTCTCGAGGCTGAAGAGGCCGCCAAGAACTCCGAAGCCTCAGGCAAGACCTACACTGGCGACGCCGCACTGATGACTGATGTGAAATCCCGCGCCGAGATCATCGCTCCGGGCATCAGCTTCCAGACCCGCGACGCCAAGACCAAGACTGCCGATCATATCTGCAGCTGCCAGCGCCAGGCCCTGAGCAAGGCAATGACTGGTGACGCCAGGGCATTGATCGAGCCGTTCCTGTCCGGCCGAGATCTGTCGAAGATGACCGCCGACCAAGTATCGGCCGCCTTCGTCGGCGCTACCGAACTGGTAAAGATGCAGAACAACGCATCCGGCGCCCGCACCGCCATCACCACCAGAGACTTCGGTCGCGCTCCTATGGGTGTCGCCGAAATCAACGAAGCCAACCGCAAGTTTTGGAACGGCACCGGCCGTAACTGAGGAAATCCCCAATGGGTAACGCATTTTTGTATCGCATGCCTGCGGGCATTCCTGGCGACGTCACTCGTGCCAGCCAATCCACCATCGAGCCGGTGTTTCTCGATCCAGCGCTTCCGTTCGCGGGCTATGGTCTGTTCGGCAAGATCGTCGCAGGAAAATTCGTTCCGTTCGGTGCTGGTGATGCCAACGGCGCTGATTACGGCCTGCTGGTTCGCGCCTATCCAACAACTGGCGGCTCTGGATCTGACCCGCTAGGCACATCCACCCCGCCAACGAAGGGAGTTGCTGATGTTCTGCGCCGTGGCTATATGACCGTGAAGCTGAACGCTGGTACCGCATCCAAAGATAGTGCGGTCTATGTGCGTGTAGCTGCTGCTGCGGCCGGCAAGCCTATCGGTGGCATCGAAGCCGTAGCCGACAGCACCAACACCGTAGCGATCTCTATCGCTTCTTTCATGGGCCCGGCGGACGCTTCTGGCAACGTCGAAATCCAGTACAACATCTAAGGGGAACGCTCGATGAGCAATTTGATTCTGCCGCGCTCGATCAAGCGCGCCTACACCCGTGACGGCCTGATGACGTTCGATGCTCAAACCATCGATTCGACGGGCGTCTTCCTGATCGGTGAACTGGAGCGGCTCGACCAGAGCCTGCACGGCCCACTGGCCTCGGTGACCTGGTCGCGCGACATCATGCTGCGTGAAGACGTGAGCATCGCGGACGAACTGTCCAGCTTCACCAACAGCACGTTCGCCGCCGTCGGTGGTACCAGCCCGAACGGCAAAGCCTGGATCGGCAAAGACTCCAGTGCCATCGCGAGCCTTGGCTTGGACATCGGCAAGACCGCTAAGCCTCTGAGCTTGTGGGGTATGGAGCTGTCCTGGACACTGCCTGAACTGGCATCCGCTCAACAGCTCGGCCGTCCAGTCGACAGCCAGAAGTTCTCGGGCATGCAACTCAAGCACAACATGGACATCGACGAGCAGGTTTACATCGGTGATACCGAACTGGGAGAAACTGGCCTGGTAAACTCGTCCGTTGTTACCAACGTCGCCAACGCCATTACCGGGAGCTGGACCACTGCAACCCCGGACCAGATCCTGGCTGACGTGAACGACCTGCTGAACAGTGTTTGGGCCGCGTCTGCCTTTGCAATCTGCCCAAGCGAACTGCGACTTGATCCTGTTAGCTATAGCAAACTGGTGAGCCGTATCGTTTCCACCGCCGGCAACATCTCTATCATCGAGTACCTGAAGGTTAACAGCCTGTCGAACTCGATCAATGGTCGACCACTTAACATTCAGCCCCTGAAATGGCTGACCGGCCGCGGCGCTTCCAGCACCAATCGCATGATGGCGTACACCAACGAGAAGGACCGTGTACGGTTCCCTCTGGTTCCGCTGCAGCGCACTCCGCTGGAATATCGCGGTATCCGTCAAATCACCACCTACTACGGCCGCTTGGGCGTTGTTGAAGTGGTTTATCCAGAAACTGTCGGCTACCGCGACGGCATCTAAGGGAGAGCGCAATGAAATTTCTCAATGTGCTCAAGAGCTTCAAGCTTAACCTGGCCGAAGGTGTGATCCTCGACTTCGAAGCTGGCTTGCATGAGGTCGAAGACGAGGTAGCGGCGCACTGGTATGTGGTCGCTAATTCGGAGCCGCTGACCACCAAGCAGGCCAATGCTTTACAGGGCGACACTAGCGGCGATGACCAGGCCGACGCGGATGCCAAAGCGAAGGCTGATGCCGATGCCAAAGCCGAGGCAGACGCGAAGGCCAAAGCCGACGCGGATGCCAAAGCGAAGGCTTGACCATGGACGCCGCGCAGTTCCGCGCGGACTTCCCGGAGTTCGCCGACACCGCGAAATACCCCGATTCATCTGTCAATCTCTGGCTGACACTGGCCGGTAAGACACTTTCCGAGGATCGGTGGTGTGACTATCTCGACATCGGGACGGAGCTGTTCGTGGCTCATAACCTTGCATTGGCAGCGGGCAATCAGCTCGCTGCTATGGTTGGCGGTGCACCAGGCCAGATTAAGGGCCCGGTCACCTCTAAGTCCGTGGACAAGGTAAGTGTAGGTTATGACTCGGGTGCTGTGGCGCTGCAGGATGGTGGGTTCTTCAACCTTACCACCTACGGCATCCAGTTCCTGCAGATGGCCCGCATGGTCGGCACTGGGGGTATTCAGCTATGAGCATGAAGATCACCAAGGACGATGTATCCAAGGTGCTGGCGTCGATTCAGGAGCTCGCCAGCAAACAGGTGCTGGCGGGCATTCCCGCTTCCAAGGCTGAGCGTGATGACGACTCACCGCTCAATAACGCGCAGCTTGGATACCTTCAAAACTACGGGTCACCGGCGCAAAACATCCCGCCTCGCGAGTTCATGGAGTCCGGGATCGCCCTTGTACAGGACAAAATCGAAGGCCATCTGCAAAAAGCCGCGAAAGCTGCCGTAAATGGGAATTCGGAAAAAGTCGATGTTGAGCTCAACGCGACTGGCTTGGTTGCTCAGGCCGGGCTGCGCGCAAGAATCAACAGTGGGGACTTTGAAGAACTCAAAAAGTCCACTTTGGCAGCGCGCCGTCGTCGCGGAAGAACAGGGGTTAAGCCTCTGATCGACAAAGGCGAGCTACGCAACTCCCTGACCTACGTAATCCGTAAGAAGGACTGACCATGGCCCAGCTCGACGTAACAGATGTCCTGCTCGACCCAGACTTCATGGATACGGGCCTTGCGTGCAAGCGCCAGGTCGTGGAGGTCGGCGATAACGGCCGGACAACCTCGACCGAAACCAACATCGCGTTCGCAGGCGTGGTCACCAGCGACAAGGGAGACATCCTTGAGCGCCTGGCGGGCGGAGAGCGCAAGAAAGGCTCCATCACCATCCACACGATCTTCCAGCTCACGGCAGGCGAAGGCGACACAACCGCCGATATCGTCACCTGGCGCGGCAAGACCTACACCGTTTCAAACGTCAACGACTACGGCCACTTCGGTCGTGGCTTCGTTTGCGCTACCTGCGACCTTCTTCCTCTGGCGGGATAACCCATGGCAAATACCTCCGCTACCGGTGGCTACCTCGCACCGGCGGGGTCGCCTGCGCCACCGGAAGATGATCAGCTTGAAGACGTCTTGCAGGCCATGGTGGTCGGTATCAGCGGCCTGTCGGGAAAGTTCGTTAGGCCACGCTGGCAGGCCAAACCGCCAAAGCAGCCTGAACCTGACGTCAACTGGTGCGCCGTCGGAGTCCACGAGACCAAGACTGTCGCCAACCCGGCAATCGATCACGACGGTTCCGATGAAGGGCATGACCAGTACCAGATGCACGAAGAATTTCAGGTGCTGTGCACGTTCTACGGGCCCCAGGCCCAGGCCTACGCCTCGATCCTGCGCGACGGCATCTTCGTCCCGCAGAACAGCGAGGCAGTGAAGGCATACCGAATGGCCTTCTATGGCGCTTCCGATATTCGCCCCGTGCCCGAACTGGTCAACCAGCAATGGGTACGCCGCTACGACCTCACCATCCAGATACGCCGCCAAGTCGTGCGCGTCTACCCAGTCCTCAACATCCTGTCGGCAGATCCAGTGATCGTCGACTGATCCAACCCCGGAGAAAGCAATGCAGACTCTCGCCGTTTCGGACGTCGTGAACGTCCAGATCGTCATGTCTCCGAAGGCAGCTGCTACGCGCGATTTCGGCGCTCTGCTGGTCCTCGGTTCGTCGCCTGTGATCGATGTCACTGAGCGTATTCGCCCATATTCCAGCCTGGACAGCGTTGTCAGCGACTTCGGCACTACCGCGCCAGAGTATCTGGCCGCCAACCTGTTCTTTAGCCAATCGCCGCAGCCGGCCATCATGTACGCCGGCCGCTGGGCCAAGACGGCGACATCTGCGCTGTTGAAGGGGGCTGTTCTGTCAGCGACCCAGCAGGCTATCGCCAATTTCACCGCGGTGACCGCCGGTGGCATGCAGATCACCATCGACGGGACGCTGAAAAACCTGGCCGCCATCGACCTTTCTGGCGTCACCAACTTGAACGGTGTGGCGTCGATCATCACTACCAAGTTGGCATCCGCAGGGACCTGCGTGTGGAACGCAACGCTGAATCGCTTCGAAGTGACCAGCGCAACTACCGGCACTACCTCGACCATCAGCTATGCCGTGGCGCCAGCAAGCGGTGTGGACGTATCCGCGCTGCTCGGCCTGGTTACCGGGCAGGCGTCCGCTCCAGTGAATGGCGTTTTGGCTGAGAGTCTTCTCAGCGCGGTGACCGACCTTGCCGACGTTTCCAATGGCTGGTATGGGCTCCTGGTGGCTGATCCGTCTCTCAATCCTGATGACGTCCTGGCGGTGGCCGCATTCATCGAAGGGTCAGGCCAAAGCCGTATTTTCGGCTACACCACCCAAAGTTCGCTGGCGCTGGACCCGACCAGTACTACCGACATCGTCAGCAAGTTGAAGGGCGGCAACTACAAGAGGACGTTCACGCAGTTTTCTAGTTCCTCGCCTTACGCCGCCGCGTCGATTTTTGGCAGGGCCTTTACGGTCAATTTCCAGGGTAACAACACAACTATCACCCTGAAATTTAAGCAAGAACCGGGGGTTACAGCCGAAAGCCTGGCCTCCAGCCAGGCAAAAGCATTGAAGGCGAAAAACTGCAACGTGTTCGTCAACTACGACAACGACACGGCAATCATCCAAGAAGGGGTGATGTGCAACGGGTACTTCTTCGACGAGGTACACGGTCTGGACTGGCTCCAGAACGACCTTCAAACCGCTGTATGGAACCTCTTCTACACCAACGGCAAGGTTTCGCAGACGAACCCGGGCATCAACCGGATCGTCACCACGCTTGATAGCCGTGCTGAACAGGGCGTCACCAACGGGCTATTGGCTCCCGGTCAGTGGAATGGTCCCAACGTAGGCGCGCTCAGCACGGGCCAATATCTCACGAAGGGTTATTACACCTATGCCCCGTCGGTAGATACCCAGTCCCAGGCAGATCGCGAAGCACGCAAATCGCCACCACCCCAGATGGCAGTCAAGCTGGCAGGCGCCGTCCACTTCGCTGACGTCATTGTCAACGTCAACCGCTGATCGGAGCTGATCACCTATGGCTACTTATAGCTTTCTCGATGTAAACGCCACCCTGGTGGGCGCAGGCGCAGTTATTGACCTTGGCGCCGGATCGGCAAACGCTGAGGAAGGCATCACCATTTCTCGCGTTGACGACAAAAACACCATGACCATTGGTGCTGATGGCGAGGGAATGCACTCGCTGCATGCTGGTAAGGCGGGCACCGTGACGCTCCGCTACCTTCAAACATCGCCAAAAAACGCGCAATTGATGGCGCTTTATGATGCGCAGAGCCTCAGCTCCTCGCTCTGGGGGCAGAATGTCATTTCGGTTACTAACAGCGCCAGTGGTGATGCGACCGGGTGCCGTAGCTGCGCATTCAAAAAGGTTCCAGATATGACCTACAAAAAGGATGGCGGCACCTATGAATGGATCTTCGACGCCATCAAGATTGACACCATCCTGGGGACCTACTGATGAGCGAATTTGACCTCGGCGCCGATACCTACCGAATCGGCAAGCTGAATGCCTTCCAGCAGTTCCACCTGTCGCGCAAGGTCGCGCCGATCATCCCTACGCTGATCCCGGTGTTCCTGAAACTCAAAGGCTCCGCGAAAGCACTGGCCATTGCAGCGGCTGCCGGCGACAGCGCCGAATCGGATGGGGCGCCACTTAGCGGCGATCTGGAGGGGCTTGCGTCGCTGATGCAGCCCTTTGCCGATGGCATCGCCAACATGCCCGACGAGACCGCAGAGTTCATCCTGTCCACCTGTTTGGGTGCCGTACAACGCAAGCAGGGCACCGCCTGGTTCCAGGTCTGGAACGCCAGCCAGAACACCTGCATGTTCGACGACCTCGACCTGGGCGTGATGATCAAACTGTCTGTCCGCGTGATCACAGAGTCGCTGGGCCCTTTTTTACGCGGGATGCTTACCGGCCAGGGCACTCCCAAGGCCTGACGGTCGAACTCGAAAAACTGCCCGACGGCGAAGACTGGCTGCTCATTCCGGTGCATGAAGGCATGTGCCGGTACGAGTCCCTGCTCAACTGCACGATCGACCTTTCCGACATCGCAAAAATGAATGATTCGCTGCTCATACGCGCCGAAAACAAGGAGCGCGTGCGCAAGGCCCTGGAGGATTAAATGGCTGATCAAGACGTCATCAAGGAGTTCTTGGTTGGCCTGGGGTTCAAGGTTGATCAGAAGGGTGTGAAGGACTTCACCACGGGCATCGACAACGCCACGAAGACGGTAACTCGCCTGGTCACGGTGATCGCTGGCGCTTCGCTGACGGTTGCCGCGGGCGTTTCGGCCTTCGCTTCGAACCTGGAGGGGCTTTACTTCGCATCCCAGCGCGTCGGCGCTTCCGCTGAAAGCTTGAAGTCTGCCGAGTATGCCGCGCGCGACCTGGGCGCCTCGGCTGACGAGGCCCGCGGCTCGATCGAAGGTATCGCTAAGTTCCTGCGAGACAACCCGGGAGGCGAAGACTTCCTGAAAGGGATCGGCGTTCAGACCCGCGACGCAAACGGCAACTTGAGAGACACCGCCGACATGCTGGTCAACATTGGCCAGAAGCTCAAGGCGATGCCGTGGTACCAGGCCAATCAATATGCCGGCGTGCTCGGCATTGATGAGCGGACTCTGCGCGCCATCCAGGATGACAAGTTCGGCGCCAAGCTCGAGGAAAACCGGAAAAAGCTCAGGGACAGCGGCCTGGACCAGGCCACCGTGGATGCCCATGCGTTCATGGAGGTGCTGCGAAGTATTGGGCTGCAGTTCGAGGCGTTCTCGATTCAGGTGCAGGCTGCGCTAATGGGCAAACTCGGCCCGGATCTACAACGCTTTGCCCAATGGTTCGAGCAGAACGGACCGATGATTGCGGACCGGATTGCCGACATCGCCGTCAAGCTGGTCGACTTCGCGGAGCGCTCCGGCCCGTACCTGCAAAAGATCTGGGACTTCTTCGTCAACCTCGATAATGCAACAGACGGTTGGAGCACCAGGATTATCGTGCTGCTGGGCCTTTTGAATGCTATCGGCGCTCTGTCTGTGGTCAGCGGCATCGCCAATTTGGCGGCAGCATTCGTCCGCCTCGGAACCGGCATTGCCGGAGCTGGAGCAGCGGCCGCCGGGGCAACAGCGCTATCAACCCTGGCTGTGGGATTGGGATCCGCTCTTTATTCGTCCTCGCTGAATGAGGGCGAGGATGAAATTGTCCAGCGCAGGCGCGATGCAGAGGATGCCGCTGATGGCAGGCTGCGCGGCGGCGACGATATGGCGGGTCGGGTCATGCAGTTTTTCCAAGATCTTGGATGGACCCCGGCCCAGTCAGCAGGGATTACTGCGAATCTTTCTGCCGAAAGCGGCTTCAACTCCTCAGCGGTTGGGGATGGTGGCCAGGCCTATGGTGTTGCGCAGTGGCATCCTGACCGGCAGGCAAACTTCAAGAAGTGGTCCGGCAAGGACATTCGGCAGTCGACGCTTGAGGATCAATTGAAGTTTGTCCACTACGAGCTCACTGAGGGAGCCGAGGTGGCGGCCGGCAAGCTGTTGAAGGCTTCGGAAAACTCCCGCGATGCTGGAGCGACCGTATCCCGCTATTACGAACGGCCTGGAATCGATGAGTCCGCGAGGGCGCGCGAAGCTGCATCCCGTGGCGAAACAGCAGCTCAGCTCAACCAGACGACCAACATCACCATTCACGGGGCTTCCGATCCTACGGCTACCGCAAGCGCGGTGGGCGGCGAGCAGAACCGGGTCAACCAGGAACTGACCCGCAACATGAACACGGCGGTGAACTGACATGCCCAACTTTGCTGGCTTTATCACCATTGACCCGAAGCGATCGATCGGCAGCATCGTGGCCCACGTCACCATGGAAGAGGTGGCCACGGACGAATTGCATATCACCGAGCATCCAGTCGAGCTGGGCGCCAACATAACCGACCACGCATTCAAGAAGCCTGCCGACCTGGTGATCAGGTGCGGCTGGAGTAATGCGAGTCTTGGCGGCGTGCTCAGTGGGGTCAAGGGTTTAGTCTCGGCGCTCACCGGCGGCGACGCCTTCGGCTCTGACTACGTGTCCGGGATCTACAACCAGTTGCTGGCGCTGCAAGAGTCGCGCATCCCGTTCGATGTTTCGACCGGGAAGCGGCTGTACACCAACATGCTGATGCGCAGCCTGAGCCAGACCACGGACGAAAAGAGCGAATACACGCTCATGGTGACGGCGGTGTTCAAGCAGGTCCTGATCGTTCAGACCCAGGCCACTACGCTGCCATCCAAGGAAAACCAGGCTCAGCCCCAGGCAACCGGCGAAACCTCGGACACCGGTACCAAGCAGGTCGCAACTGCATATCCGGCCCCAGGCGGATGGCAGCCACCGAACGGATAGCCCCATGGCCAACTTTGAAATACCGCTGACCTCAAACCCGCAGACGTTCACCATTTCGCTGTCAGGTACGGAATACCGCCTGACCATGCAGTGGCGCAACGCAGACCAGGGCGGGTGGGTGTTAGATATCGCGGACACCAGCGCAAACCCGATCATTCAGGGGATTCCCCTGGTGACCGGGGTCAACCTGCTGGAGCAATACGCCTATCTCGGATTCACCGGTGTGCTGTGGGTGCAAACCACGGCCGATCCTGATGCGGTGCCGACCTTCGATAACCTCGGGGTTGGTTCACACCTTTACTGGTACACGGAGTAGCGATGAGCATTCCTCAGTACTTACGACAAATTAGCCTGAAGGTAGGCGATGCAAAAAGCGCTCTTGATCTGTCGGATATGCGTATCAGGTTCGCCGTGCGCCGTGGCGACTTCAAGACGCCCAACTCCGCCGACATCAGGGTTTACAACCTGAGTCCTGATACCGTCAGGCGGGTACAGAAAGAGTTTGAGCGGGTTGTGCTGCAGGCGGGCTATGCGGGCAACTACGGCGTAATCTTCGATGGCACTATCAAGCAGGTCCGGCGCGGCCGAGAAAGCCAGACCGACACCTACATCGACATCACCGCAGCGGATGGAGACAGCGCCTACAATTTCGCAGTGATGAATGTCACCCTGGCTGCCGGGTCGACTGCGAGCGACCACCTGCAGCAGGCGCTTAGTTCTATGGCGTCACGCGGCGTCACCATGGGCGAGGCTCCAGACCTGGCCGTCAATAGGCTTCCGCGCGGTAAGGTTTTTTACGGCATGACGCGAGACTTCCTCGATATCTTGGGGAAAACACAGGACGTCAGTTGGAGTATTCAAGACGGGAAGCTGACGCTTATTCCGAACAACGCATACCTGCCAGGTGAGGCTGTGGTGGTCACCTCGGCAACCGGGATGATCGGACTTCCCGAGCAGACCCAGAATGGGATAAATGTTCGAACGCTGCTGAACCCGGGCATTCGGATCGGAAAGCGTTTGCAGATAAATAACACCAGCATCCAGCAGTATCGGTATGGCTTAAGCATCAGCGCGGGGTCTTCAAATAGCTTCGTGAAGCAGCAAGCGAATATCGCGGATGATGGGTTTTACAAGGCGTTTGTGGTGGATCACTACGGCGACACCAGAGGCAACGAGTGGTACACCGACACGATTTGTCTGTCGATCGACTCCACCGTTCCTATTGGCTTGCTTCCACAGACTGGTGGTGTTGGGCCGGTCGGCCCCGTCAAGCCATACGGTTAAGGGCACATCTGCATTGCTTGTGCATAGCGAGAGCCCTGATTTGGCGAGTCAGTAACGGTGGCCGTACCTCCCTGGTCCAGACGTGCCGTCACGTAGGCGGTCGGTGGTGCAAGGTTCTGGCCCCCGTCCTGCCTGACGACTACGTATGAGCCATCAAGGCGCTTGCCCCAGCAGCCTTTTACTGCCAAGGCCGGCCGTTTTGAGCTGCCTGCAACAGACCCTTTGTCGCTGAAAGCATACGCCCGCATGTCCTTCGCGTGCGCCAGAGGCAAATCACACTGGCGATCCCCGTACAACACCTCCAAAGGCGCAGTGATTGGGAATTTATCCCCGACACACTGGTGCCCCTTTGCCGTCTGCACATACACGACCTCTGCACTGGCGATTGCCGGAAGCATCAGGGCCGCGACCAAAATCAACTTTCTCATGGTGACTCTCCATGGATTCACGCGAGCGGATGAACGACCCCATTGTTGGGTTAACAGTCGCCCTTGGCGGGTGGCAGTCCAAAATTCAGACGGCTATCCCCGGAATAATTCAGTCCTTCAATACCGATAACCCAGATTCTATGACCTGCACCGTACAGCCGGCAATCAATGGCCAGGTGCGTGATGAGTCAGGTGCGCTGACCGGCGTCGAGCTGCCGCTGTTGGTGGACTGCCCGGTGCAGTTTCCGGCCGGTGGCGGCTGCACGCTGACCTTTCCCGTGAAGGTGGGCGACGAGTGCCTTGTGGTGTTCTCGTCCCGCTGCATTGATTCCTGGTGGCAGTCCGGCGGCGTCCAGGTGCAGCCTGAACTGCGCATGCATGATCTATCGGACGGGTTTGCGCTGTTGGGCTTCCGTTCTCAACCACGGGTAATCCACGGCATCAGCACCACGGCGGCGCAACTGCGCACCGATGATGGGGCTGCATTCGTTGAGGTTGATTCAACATCGCATGCGATCAACATCACCACCACAGCACCGGTCAATGTGACGTCGACTGCCTCGGCGAATGTGACCGCCCCGGTTATCAACCTGGCAGCGGCGGGCCAGACCTTGCTTAAGTTCGTAACCGAGACATTCCAAGCGCTATTCAACAGCCACACCCATGCATCGGCCGGTTCCGGCGCGCCAAATCAGCCGATGACGAACTCCCACATGACTACCACGGTGAAAGGGGGCTGAGATGCGCTATCGAAAGCTCGACGAAAACGGCGACTACACCTTCGGAAGCCAGCAGGCCGACTTTCTACGCGATTCGCCAGATGCCGTGGCCCAGGCCGTGAGCACTCGACTCAAGCTCGATCAGGGCGAGTGGTTCCTCGACAAGACTGAAGGTATGCCCTGGAAAACCGAAGTTCTCGGCGAGCGCACCGCAGCGACACGTGATTCGGCAGTGCAAAAGCGAATCCTCGGCACCCAAGGGATGGTCCAGATCGACAGCTATGAAGGCGTTATCGATCCTGAGACCCGGAAATTCACGCCAACCGCTGAAATCACCACGGCCTACGGGCAGACAACCATCACCGGGACATCATAAATGGCCTCTCCAACAGCAGCGGTTATCACGTCTACCGGTATCACTGCGCCGTCATATGCCGAAATCCTGGCCTACCTGCAATCGCAGTACAGATCGATTTACGGGGCGGACGTCTACCTTGAGGCCGACTCGCAGGACGGCCAGTTCTTGGCGATGCAGGCCCTTGCCATCAGCGATGCCAATGCGGCAATCATTGCCGCCTACTTGTCCTATTCGCCGAGTACTGCCCAAGGCGCCGGCCTCTCGAACAACGTGAAGATCAACGGCATTTCCAGGGCTATCCCAACCAATTCGCAGGTCGATCTGGTAATCATTGGGCAGGCAGGCACACCCATAACCAGCGGCATTGTCGAAGACCAGAACAGCAACAAATGGGCACTGCCGGCTTCGGTGACGATACCGCCGTCGGGCACCATTACCGTGACGGCAACCTGTACCACTCTCGGCGCGGTCTCTGCTGGCCCGAACCAGGTCAATAAAATCGTGACCACCACCAGGGGCTGGCAAAGCATCACCAACCCCGGCGCGGCATCAATGGGCTCTCCGGTCGAAACAGATCCAGCACTACGCGCCAAGCAGAAGACGTCGACAGCTCTGCCGTCCAGGACCGTGCTGGAAGGGACTATCGGCGCGGTGGCCAACGTCTCCGGCGTGACGCGATATGTCGCCTACGACAACGACACCAGCGTCACCGACGCTAACGGCATCCCAGCAAACCACCTGGCCATGGTCGTTGAAGGTGGAGATGTCACAGCGATTGCATCGGCGATTGCTGCAAAGAAAGGCCCTGGCGGCGGAACGTACGGAACAACATCTGCAACCGTCCTCAACGTCTACAGCATGCCGATAACGATCAACTATTTCAGACCGACCTATCGCGCGGTCACTGGCGCTATGTCGCTGAAAGCGTTGGCTGGGTACACGGCGGCCATTGGCGCAGCAGCTCAACAGGCGGTTTCGGACTACGTGAACCAAGTGGCGATTGGTGGTGGGCCGAGCGGAACTGTTGAATGGGCTGATGCGCTCACAGCCGCGAATAGTGTTCCAGGTAGTTCGACTTTTAAGCTGACAGCCCTGACGCTTTCAGGGCCTGGCGGCGTTGGTAACCCCGACGTCCCGCTGGCCTTCAACGAAGCGGCGTCCTGCACTCCTTCAAGCATCGTTCTCACGGTGACCTGACATGCCTGACATCACGGACTACACCGGAAAGATCACCAGTCAACACGCCGACAAACCGAAGTTCATGCAGATGGTTGCGGTCGTCGCACAATGCTTCGTGGATGCTGCGCAGGTGGCGGCAAGCTTATCAGCAGTGTTCGACCTGGACCGAGCGGTTGATGCACAACTTGACGATGTGGGCGAGTGGGTGGGGATCAGCCGCAACGTCGATACGCCGTTGACCAATGTTTACTTCGCACTCGATACCGACGGCCTTGGGTTTGACCGGGGCGCCTGGAAAGGTCCGTTCGACCCAGACAGTGGAATTACCTCCCTGGACAACGAGACGTACCGGACTTTGATTCGGGCGAAGATCGGCGCGAATCGATGGGACGGCACACTCGGGGAGTCAAAGGCCATTCTCGATCTGGTTTTCAGCGGTGACACGTTCGTGTTCATCCAGGACAACCAGGACATGACGATCACCATCGGCGTAGTTGGCGCACAGCCATCGGCTCTGGAGCTTGCATTGCTGACAGGCGGCCACATCCCAATCAAGCCGCAAAGCGTAGGCGTTAACTACTACATCGTCCCAACCAATGACGGGCCGCTCTTCGGCTTCGACATTGCCAACCAATACATCGCCGGCTTTGACCAAGGAAGCTGGGGAACCGTTTATTCATAAATCGGGGTCTATATGCCAACGAATGACTTTTTGCCGTTCGGCTCTGCCGTGGGCGCCAATGTATCGACCCAGGCGGAATATGTGGCGCTCGCTGCACGCGCCAATGGGTTTACAGCGGGCACCGCGGTGTCCAAACAGCTCAACAAAGCGTGGCGGCAATCGTCTGTGATTTCTGCCACGCTTGCCCAGTTCATCGCCGATCAAAGCGGCAACGATGTTCTCGATGATGGGAACCTCGCAACCATTCAAACCAACCTAGGGCTGGCTATCAAGGCAGCTATAGCCTCGGGTATTCCATATGCTACTCAAGTGCAGGCAGAGGCGGGAACAAGCACCACAACGGTGATGAGCCCTCTAAGGGTATTCCAGGCAATCGCCAAGGTCGTTACCCAGGCAACAGAAAGCATGTTCGGGTGGCTCAAGATCGCCACGCAAGCGCTTGTGAATGCTGGCGTGGATGATTCGACAGCGTTGACCCCAAAGAAGCTTGCCACCGCAATCCAGAGCCAAGCACTTACAGCATTTACTACTGCGGGCAGCTCTGGCGCACTCACGCTAACCCCGGTTCCAGCGGTTCAGTTATATGCGGCCCCTTTGCGCTTTCGTGTGAAGTTCAGCCAGAACAGCACTGGCACAGACACTATCAACGTTTCCGGCCTAGGTGTAAAAAGCCTCAAGCAGTACGACCCGAGCGGCGCAAAACTCCCTGCCGTATTTGCTGCAAACCAGCTTTCAGATATTGAATACGACGGCACCGACTTTGTTCTGCTCGATCAGCTCCCTACTACGGTTAGCCAGGGCATCCGCGGTAACGCGGCAAAATTGTTTGCGGCTGCCAATGGCACTTCGGCGAACGTTGTATTGACGGCCGATATGATTACAGTAGCAAACGCTGCCGGTAACTGCCTGACGCTGAGAACTATAAGCCTGACGCTGAACACCGCAGCGACCGCCTCTGCAACAGTCAGTGGTATGACTACAGGGGCAGTGGCCGTATCGACAGTTTATGCTGGATACATTTGGTATAACTCGACCACTGGGGCAATGGTTGCGACCGGTGATTCTTCTTTTGTTACGCCTACCGCACCTGCTGCCGGGTTTGATTACTGGTGTCGCTGGGGCTCCTTCAGAACCGATGGCACTGCGAACAAATACCCGCTGAATTTCACTCAGGCTGGCAGACGATGCCGGTATCGGGTTGCAGCGGGAACAAACGTAGCTGGTCTTCCGCTTATGGGTAGCGGAACGGCTGGTAGTACCTCGGCCCCTACCTGGGTCGGATTATCCGTTGCTGGATTCGCTCCGCCGACGGCGATTAGTGTATCTATCGTTCTCTCCGTTCAGAACGGTGCGTCTGCGATAGTTGCGCCTAACAATGCCTATGGACCATGGCAGAGTTCTTCTAATTCTCCGCCAGTGGCAATTGGGGCGAATGCAACTCTGTTCTCTGTTGCTCAGAGCGCGGATATTCAACTGGAACAATCGAACATCATCTACTGGGCAAGTAGCACGGCCAGCAACATTCTGACTTGCAGTGGCTGGGAGGATTCATTTTGAACGGATATGCGGTTAACAACGATGGCACTGGCTTCTATTTCGTCGATAGCGAGTTTCCCGATCCGGAGAATCCAAAACTGACACATCCGGATTATTCTCATCAGAGTTTTTGGCCGATGATTGATGGTTTGCCACCAGCCACCGTCGATCTTCCGCCAGACGCTGCCGAATTGGCTGCAATTGTCGGCACACAGCGAGATAAGCTGCTCTCAATAGCGTCAATCCGAATAGCACCGCTTCAGGATGCGGTTGACCTGGGGGCATCTAGCCCAACGAATGACTCCCTTCTTAAACTTTGGAAAGAGTACAGGATAGCCGTTAATAATGTGCCGGAACAATCTGGTTATCCAGAATCAGTAGATTGGCCTGTACAGCCTTCTTAGAGTGTTTCACCCGGAACATAAAGTGCAATATAACTGCGAGGATGTTGAACATGCTCTGGTACTGCGTTATTGACTCTGCGGAACGTATGGCTATGCCGGAAGATCAGCCTTGGACAGTTGCTCCTGGCTGGGTGGAGATGCTATATCCGCCTCCAGATACTCGCCCAGATCGTTTTGGTGACTGGCTTGGACGGTCTACGGGTGAATGGGAATGGGTCAAATACCCAGACCCTCCATTCAATGTTGTTTTCCATGATGGCAAGCTGAAGAACGCAGATACCATGCTGGAGATATCGATCGAGACTCTGCCGGGAAACTTGGCTGCACGCCTTGAGGCACTGGAAGCCGCTGCGCTTCCACCGCCCCAATAATCGAGACGCAACCGATGGTGAGCTGCTAGGAATAACGACAAAAATCAACTTCTACAAGGCGATCTGATATGCCAATCACCGAGCAGCAGTTGCTGCAGATCCTCCCGAACGCCGGCCCTCGAGCCGGTATTTTTTTGCCTGGAGAAATGTAATGCCACGAGTTTCCGAATTCCTCGCAGGCGGCCGTAACGCGCTGGCGTTCCTCGACATGCTCGCCTGGAGCGAGGGCACCAGCACCTCACCGGCCACGGCCGTGGATGGCTACGACGTGATCGTTACCGGCGCCGATCGTAAGCCCGAGGTCTTCAAGGACTTCATAGATCACCCGTTCGCCAAGGGTCGCGCGTCGAAGGTCATCAACAGCAAGGGGCTGACGTCCAATGCTTCCGGCCGCTATCAGCAGATGCTGAAGGACTGGCCGCACTACAAGGCGCTGCTCAAGCTGCCGGACTTCAGCCCGATCAGCCAAGACCTTCTGGCGCTGCAGCACATCCGCGAGTGCAGGGCTTTGGCCGACGTGGTGGCCGGGCGGATCGAAACGTCTATCGCGAAGTGCCGGAACATCTGGGCCAGCCTGCCCGGCGCGGGATACGGGCAGCGCGAACACGGCCTGGA
This sequence comes from Pseudomonas emilianonis, assembly GCF_023072625.1. Classification (NCBI taxonomy): domain Bacteria; kingdom Pseudomonadati; phylum Pseudomonadota; class Gammaproteobacteria; order Pseudomonadales; family Pseudomonadaceae; genus Pseudomonas; species Pseudomonas emilianonis. The sequence goes on along the minus strand of NZ_JAKNRV010000014.1, from coordinate 2,378 downwards.
AGATCTGCTGAAGCAGTACCGGCTGGCGGGCGGGGTGTTGGCATGAGCACGATCTGGATGAAGATCCTTCCTTATATAGTCGCGCTGCTGCTGGTGGCCGGCGCTCTGTTCGGCGCCTATCACCACGGCGAGACGGTCGCCAATGATGAATGGCAGGCCAGGTGGAGCGAGCGGGATGCGCTCGATGAGACCGCGAAGGCCGCCAACGAGGCCGCCGAGCGCGCCAAAGAACAATCCCGCCAACAGGCGATCAACAAGGTGGTCCAGAATGGCCAAGCTCTTATCGATACCGCTGCTGCTGCTGTCACTGCTGCTAACCGTGAGTCTGACCGGTTGCGCAGCGCAGCCGACGGCCTTGCCAGTCGCATCGCAGCCAGTCAAGCCGGCGGCCATTCCTGCACTGCCGCCACAAGCGCGGCAGCTACCCGTGCCGTCATGGTGCTTGCCGACGTGCTCAAGCGCGCTGACCAGCGAGCGGGTGATCTGGCAGGATTTGCTGACCAAAGCCATGGCCGGGGAGTAACTTGCGCCCAGGCCTATGACAGCGTGGGTAAATAGGGGGCTGTGTTCGTCGGCAGGACGCCGGTGGAGTGTGTCGCGGTCGGATTAATGAGAAGTGACGACGCTCAATCCTATCTCAGGTAGGTTTCACCATCATCACAGGTCCAGGCCACTTTCTTCGGCGTGAACAGCTCAGTGAACTGGCGCCTGTCCACTTCTCCGGCTGATTTGCAGCGGTGCGCCACGGCGAATTCATCCCAGGCCTTTGTTTCATTGTGCGAGACGTATGCGGCAATTGACGCAACAGCCACCAAGATTGCCGCTGATGCCAGGTGAGAAGGTTTCATTCGAAGTCCCTTAGCGGGGTTGATTTCCCCGGGCAAATAGTATTCCGTTGTGAATAGCGCTGCTTTATGCCGCAAGTTTAATGCAGTAGCGAATGGCGGTCATCAACCTCATTTAATTTTAAGTCTATCTACGAATCCGGCCTGCTCAGTCCGTTCGGCAGGACGCCGGGAGAAATGCCAAGCCGTCATTAAGTTGGCATTGCGGGCCCCAAGAGGCCCCATGAAACCCCAGCACGATATTTTTATCGAGCTGGAGTCCTTGCGTTTAAAGGGCTGTGAGTTAACCTCTACAGGTTAGTATCCTTGGCTTTCTGGCTGCTGTTTCAGCCTGCTTTATTAAGAAGACGCCATGAGCGAACGAACAACTTCTGCAAGCTGGGTGATGGGGATAGTCAAGTCACTGGAAATGGACGGTCTGGATTGCCAGGTGTTGTTCAAACAACTGGGCCTGGACTATGCCGCCCTCGACGATCCCGATGCCCGCTTTCCGCAAGACTCCATGACTCGGCTCTGGCAACGCGCCGTGGAACTGTCGGGCAACCCCGCGATTGGCCTGAACATGGGCAAAGTGGTGCGCCCGGCATCGTTTCATGTGGCCGGTTATGCGCTGATGTCCAGCAACACATTGGCGGAAGGTTTTATGCGGCTGGTGCGCTACCAGCGGATCATCGCCGAAAGCGCTGACCTGAGTTTCCGACTATTACCCGAAGGCTATGCGCTGATTCTGACGGTGCATGGCGATCACCTGCCGCCCACCCGGCAAAGCGCCGAAGCCTCGTTGGCCTCCGCGCTGGCGCTGTGTGGTTGGTTGACCGGGCGTACCCTGCATCCGCGTAAGGTGCTGCTGCAAGGAGAGCAACCCGCCGACCTCGCGCCCTACAAACAAGCGTTTCATGCGCCGTTGGAATTCAACGCGGTGTATGACGCACTGATTTTCGAGCGCGCCGATATGGATGCGCCGCTGCCCACGGCCAACGAGGCGATGGCGCTGCTGCACGATCGGTTTGCCGGTGAATACCTGGCGCGCTTCTCCGAAAACCGCGTGACCCACAAGGCGCGGCAGGTGCTGTGCCGCCTGTTGCCCCAAGGCGAACCCAAGCGTGAAGTGGTGGCCCAGACCCTGCACCTGTCTCAGCGCACCTTGCAGCGGCGTCTGCAGGAAGAGGGCACCAGTTTCCAGACGCTGCTGGACGACACCCGTCGCGAACTGGCCGAGCAATACCTGGCGCAGCCGGGCATGAGCCTGCTGGAGATCGCCTACCTGTTGGGCTTTGCCGACCCGAGCAACTTCTTCCGCGCCTTCCGCCGCTGGTTCGATGCCACGCCCGGCGAGTACCGCGCGCGGTTGCTGGAGGTGTCGACGGTCAGTGACGCCAGAACGCCGGGATGCACAGAACAAAGACTGTAATGATTTCCAGCCGGCCCAGCAGCATGCCCAGCGACAGAATCCACTTGGCCGCATCCGGCAGGCTGGCGAAGTTGCCGGCCGGGCCGATGGTTTCGCCCAGGCCCGGGCCGACACCGGACACC
>NZ_JAKNRV010000149.1:0-12216 GCF_023072625.1 Pseudomonas emilianonis | reverse complement strand
GCTGCCCGGTGCCCCGCCCTCCTCCTGAGCCGAGCCTGACGCGGACCGCGCGTTTTTCGCCGGTCGCCGCCGGCTAAAGATCAAACCGCTCCACCGCTCGCCGCCGCTCATTGTCGTCACGCACGTCGTAGTTCGCGGTGGTCTGGATGTTGGTGTGGTGCGCCAGTTTCTGCGCGATGGACAGGTCATGTTCCTCAATCACCCGCGTGATGAAGGAGCGCCGGAAATCATGCGGCATGATCTTCACTCCCACCTGCTGACCGCGCTGGCGGGCGATGTAGTAAATCGCATGCTTGGTGATGCGTTCGCGGGTGATATGGCTGCCCCTGCGGATGCGGTTGAACAGGAAGGAATCGTCCTGCTCGCCTTCCTTGAGTTGTTCGCGCCGGAATTCGAGCCAGGCCTGCAATTTGGCGAAGGCCCAGCCCGGCGCGTATTTGATCAGTTCCTTGTTGCCCTTGCCAATCACACGCAGGCTGCGCTCGTCAAAATTGATCTGTGCGAGGTCGAGGTTGACCGACTCCGACTTACGCATGCCCGAGCCATACAAAATACCGATCACTGCAGCATCGCGCAGGCCCTGGGGCCGCGGGTCGGCAGCGCAGACGTCCATCATTTCGCGGATCAGCGTGCGACGCAGGTTGCGCCCCTGGCTCAGGCGCGTGCCGGGCGCGGCCTTGACCGTGCGCATTTTTAGCAGGTGTTCCTGGCTGATCAGGCTCATGCGCCAGGCTTCGTTCATCACCCCGCGCACGGCGTTTACATACAGCGACGAGGTATTGGGCGCGTAGCCGTCCTCGCGCAAGGCCGCAACCAGCGCGATCACCTGTTCGGGTTGCAGCAGGTGCCAGTCGATGTCTTCAAGGTTGATGTCCTCGAAGCCGAGGCGGTCGGCGGCGTCCTGCAGCACGTAGCGCATGGTCAGTTGGCTGGAGGGCGCCAGGCGGGTGAGGTAGAGGGTCAGCGGGTTGCGGATTAACTCAGTCAAGGTAGATCGGCCTTTGGATTAAATACCTCGAGCAAGCCTTTGTTTATTCGAGGTATTTATTGAATTGGCGAGGGCTGAGTCTAACGCACCATCGGCCCTGGTACCCAATCACGGGGCGGTTTCTTCATCCCCGCTCGATTCCTGGGGCGGGGTCTGCGCCTGGCTCCATTCAGCATCCTGTTTCTGCATCAGCGCGAACCAGTGCTGACGCATGAATGTCAGATAGGCCTGCGGTGCCTTGGCAAAATCCTTCTCGTCGCTGTAGCAACCCGGCAAAGGCAATTCAGTGCCCTGTTCCTTGTACTGGCTGACCAGCGCCTGTTGCCCGGAGACGCTGCAATCCTTGGGCAATGGCATGCCACGCAGTGCCCCGGCTTCTTCGTCCCACCAAGCGGCGCCGACCCGGTCGACGCCACGCAGGCGGTACTTCTGCGACTTGCCGACATGCATGATCAGCTTGAATTCATTGGGGCTGACATCACTGGTACAGCTGCGCGTGTAACCGACGGTGGCCTGGGTGATGCCGTCGCCGGAAAGGTCGGTGACCTTGGTCGCCGCCATGTCAAAGCGCAGCGCGGCATCGAATTCGCAGCGCTGCACGTCGTCGTAGAGCATCCATATGCGTTTGGGGCGGTCACCGTCGATCAAGTACTGGGCCGCGTAGACAAGCGCCGACTGGGTGCCGTCATCCTCGCGTTGGTTGATTTGCTCGGCCAGCACCAGCAGGTTCTTGCCCTGGCGGTCGTCCCAGGTATAGGCGGCGACCTGCTTGCCTTGCACTTCAACCCCCTCTGGCACTTGAGCGAGCGTGGTCAGCGCCACACCCTCATCAGCGCATACGGTGGTGACGCAGGCTGCGTTCATCAACAATCCCATCAACACGGGCCGCCATTGGCCGCCTAAACGCTGCACGCTATTCATCCGAGTACCCTGGCAAGAGATGGCTTACTTTACCGGCACTTGAGGGGCAATGCAGAGAAGATTCTTCAATAAACACAAGCGGCAGAGCGTGCCGTGACGCGCAGCGCCGATCCACGGCCACCCAGTTGCGCCCAGCGCCATGCAAAACGTTCCTATTCCACTAAATAAACAACGCCTTCAGAGCCTTAGTTGTTTAGCTGAACCCTAGCTGTCTACCTGTCAAATAAACGAGTTTTTCATCTGGCTTTCATATTCGTTAAACATTTTTACGCTTAATCTTGGTCGCAGGACTTGAGAACGAACCGCGCTGTGCCGACTAACTTATTGATTCCGCTTTATCTTTGTGAATTATGGTCTTTACTCCCTGATACACATGGAAGACTTCAATAGCCCATCAGGATGGTCGGATGAACACCCCAATTCCACTCCAGGTTTAACCAAACACCTGCCTTTTCGGCCAGTGATTGTTGTCTTTACGCTTCAAGTTGCTCAAACCCCGAGGTCATGAATCTTTGAAACCCTACCCTATTCATTGTGTGTCGATCGTTATCCCGGTCTACAACGAACAAGAAAGCCTGCCTGAATTGCTGCGCCGCACGACGGCAGCCTGCAAGCAACTGGCCTACGAATACGAAATCATCCTGGTGGATGACGGTAGCCGCGACAAATCCGCCCAATTGCTCGAAGACGCTGCCGCCGAAGACGGCAGCAACGTGGTCGCGGTGATCCTCAACCGCAACTACGGTCAGCATGCGGCGATCATGGCCGGTTTCGAGCAGTGTCGGGGCGACGTGGTGATTACGCTCGATGCCGACCTGCAGAACCCGCCGGAAGAAATCCCGCGCCTGGTAGAACAAGCCGCCCTGGGCTACGACGTGGTTGCCACCGTGCGCAACAACCGCCAGGACTCGGCCTTTCGCCGCTGGCCGTCGCGCCTGATCAACCTGGCCGTGCAGCGCTCGACCGGCGTCGCCATGACTGACTACGGCTGCATGCTGCGCGCGTACCGCCGCACCATCGTCGACGCCATGCTCGCCTGCCGCGAACGCAGCACGTTTATCCCGATCCTGGCCAACGGCTTTGCCCGTCACACCACGGAAATTCTCGTACACCATGCCGAGCGCGAACACGGCGAATCCAAATACAGCGCCATGCGCCTGATCAGCCTGATGTTCGACCTGCTGACCTGCATGACCACCACCCCGCTGCGCCTGCTGTCCATCGTCGGCTTCAGCCTGGCGGGCCTGGGCGTTTTGTTCGCCTTTGCGCTGATCGTCCTGCGCCTGGCCTTTGGCGCCCAATGGGCCGGCGATGGCATGTTCGTGCTGTTCGCAGTGCTGTTCGTGTTCACCGGCGGCCAGTTCATCGGCATGGGCCTCTTGGGTGAGTACCTGGGCCGCATGTACAGCGATGTGCGCGCCCGCCCACGGTTCTTTATTGAAAAAGTGCTGCGCAACCAACCGGCAGCACCGGCACCTGTGGTCGTCCTTGACGGCCTGGCGTCCTCCCATACCACCACTACTTCCCCTTCCGATCAGGTTTCGTCATGAATTCAAAAGCCGTTGTCTTCGCTTACCACGATATTGGCTGTGCTGGCATTGAAGCCCTGCTGAATGCCGGTTACGACATTGCTGCCGTGTTCACCCATGCCGATGACCCCAAGGAAAACAATTTCTACGGTTCCGTCGCGCAACTGTGCGCCCGCAAAGGCATCCCGGTGCATGCACCGGAGGACGCCAACCACCCGCTGTGGATCGAGCGCATAGCCAAGCTCAACCCGGACTTCATCTTCTCTTTCTACTACCGCAACCTGCTGAGCGAACCCCTGCTGGCCACCGCCCGCAAAGGCGCATTCAACCTGCATGGCTCGCTGCTGCCGAAATACCGTGGCCGCGCACCCGCCAACTGGGTCCTGGTCAAAGGCGAAACCGAAACCGGCGTGACCCTGCACCGTATGGTCAAGCGTGCCGATGCCGGCGCGATCCTGGCCCAGCAGAAAGTCGTGATCGAGCGCTCCGACACCGGCCTGACCCTGCACGCCAAACTGCGTGACGCCGCCAGCAGCCTGCTGCGCGATGCCTTGCCGCAATTGGCCGCAGGCAAACTGACCGAAACCGCCCAGGACGAAAGCCAGGCCACTTATTTCGGCCGCCGCACCCCAGCGGATGGCAAGTTGGAGTGGCAAAAACCGGCTGAAGAGCTGTTCAACCTGGTGCGCGCCGTGACCCAACCGTACCCGGGCGCTTTCTGCGCCGTGGGCGAGCACAAGCTGATCGTGTGGCAAGCCGAAGTGGTCCAGGGCAACGAAGGCCTGGCGCCTGGCCGTGTGATCAGCGTCAACCCGCTGCGTATCGCGTGCGCTGAAGACTCGCTGGTGATCAAGTTCGGTCAGCGCAACGACAACGGCCTGTACCTGGCCGGTCCGTCCCTGGCCAACGAATTGGGCCTGGTGGACGGTTCGGTCCTGCGCGGCGCCGAGTCTGGCCGCAAGCCACGTCGCACCCGCGTACTGATCCTGGGCGTGAACGGCTTTATCGGTAATCACCTGTCCGAGCGCCTGCTGCGTGACGACCGTTACGAAGTCTACGGCCTGGACATCGGCTCCGACGCCATCGAGCGCCTGCGCAGCCACCCGAACTTCCATTACGTGGAAGGCGATATCAGCATCCACACCGAGTGGATCGAGTACCACATCAAGAAATGCGACGTGGTCCTGCCGCTGGTGGCCATCGCCACGCCGATCGAATACACCCGTAACCCGCTGCGTGTGTTCGAGCTGGACTTCGAAGAGAACCTCAAGCTGGTTCGCTACTGCGTCAAGTACAACAAGCGCGTGATCTTCCCATCGACGTCCGAAGTCTATGGCATGTGCCAGGACCAGTACTTCGATGAAGACACCTCCAACCTGGTGGTCGGCCCAGTCAACAAGCAACGCTGGATCTACTCGGTCTCCAAGCAACTGCTGGACCGCGTGATCTGGGCCTACGGTGCCAAGGGCCTGAAGTTCACTCTGTTCCGTCCATTCAACTGGATGGGCCCACGCCTGGACCGCCTGGACTCGGCCCGTATCGGCAGCTCCCGTGCGATCACCCAGTTGATCCTGAACCTGGTGGAAGGTACGCCGATCCGCCTGTTCGACGGTGGCGAGCAGAAACGCTGCTTCACCGACATTGCCGACGGCATCGAAGCCCTGGCGCGCATCATTGATAACGACAACGACGTGTGCAACGGCCAGATCATCAACATCGGTAACCCGGAAAACGAAGCGAGCATCCGCCAGTTGGGCGAAGAACTGCTGCGTCAGTTCGAAGCTCACCCACTGCGCAGCAACTTCCCGCCGTTCGCCGGTTTCCGCGACGTCGAAAGCAAGGCGTTCTACGGCACCGGTTACCAGGACGTGGCCCACCGCAAACCAAGCATCGAAAACGCCAAGCGCCTGCTGAACTGGGAGCCAACCGTAGAGATGAGCGAAACCATCGGCAATACGCTCGACTTCTTCTTGCGTGAAGCCATGCTCGAAATCGCGGACAAGCGCTGATGCAGGCAGGTCTTCGCATCGACGTCGACACTTACCGTGGCACTCGCGAAGGCGTGCCACGGTTGCTCGAATCCCTGGATGAAGCCGGGGTGAAAGCGACGTTTTTCTTCAGTGTCGGGCCGGACAATATGGGGCGCCACTTGTGGCGCCTGATCCGCCCGCAATTTCTGTGGAAGATGCTGCGTTCCAACGCTGCCGGCCTGTATGGCTGGGATATCTTGCTGGCCGGCACCGCCTGGCCGGGCAAGCCGATCGGTCGTGACCTGGGGCACTTGATGCGCCAGGCCAAGGCCGCCGGGCATGAAGTCGGCCTGCACGCCTGGGATCACCATGGCTGGCAGGCCAATGCCGGGCGCTGGAGCGACGCACAGTTAGTCGAGCAGATTCGACGCGGCGTGGACACCTTGAGCGACATCCTCGGTGAACGTATCGACTGTTCAGCGGCCGCCGGTTGGCGCGCCGATGAACGCGTGTTGCAAGCCAAGCAAGGCTTCAACTTTCGCTACAACAGCGATTGCCGGGGCACCAGCCTGTTTCGTCCGACCCTGGCCGATGGCAGCGCAGGCACCCCACAGATTCCGGTAGACCTGCCGACCTTCGACGAAGTCGTCGGGCCGGTGGTGGCTGCCAAAGATTTCAACGGGTTCATCCTCGACCGCTTCGCACAGTCGAAGCTGAACGTGTACACGATCCATGCAGAAGTAGAAGGGATTCTGATGGCCAATGATTTTCGCCAGTTGCTAGCCCAGGCAGGGCAGCGCGGCATCGATTTCAAACCGCTGGGCGACTTACTGCCGGCGGACGTCGCCACCCTGCCCCAGCAACAACTGGTGCGCGGCGCCCTGAGCGGCCGTGAAGGTTGGCTCGGAGTGCAGCAGGCATGATCCGCCGTTGGGCGCTGCCCCTGCTGCTGCTGGCATTCGGCGTATTCTATCTGTTGCCCCTGGCCACCCATGGCCTGTGGATTCCGGATGAAACCCGCTATGCACAGATCAGCCAGGAAATGCTGCTGACCGGCAAGTGGGCTTCGCCGCACTTCATGGGCATTCGCTATTTCGAAAAACCGGCTGCCGGTTACTGGATGATCGCGCTGGGCCAGGCGATCTTCGGGCAAAACCTGTTCGGCGTGCGGTTTGTGTCAGCCTTGAGTACTGGGCTCAGCGTGCTGCTGGTGTACCTGGTGTCGCGCCGGTTGTGGAATGACCCGCACAAGAGCCTGGTCAGCACGCTGCTGTACATGAGCTTTGTCAGCGTCGCGGCGCTGGGCGGTTATGCCAACCTGGACCCGCAGTTCACCTTCTGGGTCAACCTGACTGGCGTGGCGCTGTGGTTTTGCTTCGACAGCAGCACGCGCAGCGCTCGCGTCGGGTCCTGGGCGTTGCTCGGGGTTGCCTGTGCCATGGGCTTCATGACCAAAGGCTTCCTCGCGTGGCTGCTGCCGGTGCTGATCGCCCTGCCCTACGCGATCTGGCAGAAGCGCCTGCGCGACCTGCTGGGTTATGGCCTGATTGCCGTCGCCGTGGCGATTGCCATCAGCTTGCCCTGGGCACTTGCGGTGCATAGCCAGGAGCCGGATTACTGGAACTTCTTCTTCTGGCACGAGCATATCCAGCGCTTTGCCGGCGAAGATGCACAACACGCCGAGCCACTCTGGTACTACCTGCCGCTGCTGGTCGCATTCACCCTGCCGTGGGTGGCGCTGTTGCCGTCCACCGTCAAGCAGGCGTGGCAGCACAAGCGCACGCCAAACATCGCCTTCCTGCTGCTGTGGCTGCTGATGCCCCTGGCATTGTTCAGCCTGGCCAAGGGCAAGCTGCCGTCCTACATCATGCCGTGCCTGCTGCCGCTGGCGTTGCTCATGGGTAACGCGTTGAGCGACAAACTGGCCCAGGCCCAAGGCCGCGCATTGCGCATCAACGGCTGGCTGAACCTGACCCTCGGTGTTGTGGCTTTGCTCGCGCTGACGTGGTTCCAACTGAAAAAACCGCTGTACGAGCACGGCCAGGAAACGCTCGGCCTGGTGCTCGTGTTCGCCTGCCTGTTCGGCTGGATCATCGCCAACCTGCTGCAGGCTGCACGCCCATTGAAATTGTGGGCCGCGCCGGCGCTGGGCAGTTGGTTGCTGGTGGCGTTGGCCCCGGCCGCGCTGCCCCATTCGGTGGTGTACAACAAGACCCCGGATCAATTCATCATTGACCACCTGCCGGACCTGCAGCCGACGTCCGCCCTGCTCAGCAATGACCTGGGCGCGGCATCGGCCCTGGCATGGCGCCTGCAACGCGCTGACGTCACCCTCTATAACACCGCAGGCGAAGTGAAATACGGCCTCGCCTACCCGGACGCCGCCCAGCGTAAGGTCGACATGACCCAGGTCCAGCAATGGATGAGCCAAGCCCGCCAAAAAGGCGCGGTGGGTGTGGTGATGCGCGTCAAAGGTGACGACGAGATCGCCGAAGTGAACCTGCTGCCCCAGGACGGCAAGCGCTTTGAGCAAGGCAATCTGGTGATCCTGGTTTTCCCGCAGGTTGCGCCATGATCACCCTGTTCTTGTTGTTAGCCGCCTGCCTGCTCACCTGCATGGGCCAGGTCTCGCAGAAGTTTGCCGTGGAAAGCTGGCGCGACCAGCCTGACGGTTGGGCGCTGAAACTGCGCTCACCCTGGTTATGGGCAGCGCTTTTGTGCCTGGGTTGTGGCCTGCTGGTCTGGCTGCTGGTGCTGCAGCGCCTCGAAGTCGGGATTGCCTACCCGATGCTCAGCCTCAATTTCGTATTGGTCACGTTAATGGCGCGCTTCGTATTCAAGGAACACATCGACACTCGGCATTGGCTGGGCGTGGTGCTGGTGATTGCTGGCGTCGTGCTGCTGGGGCGCCAAGTATGAGCCGGGTGCGCGGGTTTGCCTTCGCCCTGGGCAGTGTCGGCCTGGTCAGCGCCGCCCAGTTGGGGATGCGCTGGAGCATGACGCGCCTACCCCTGCCTGACGAATGGCTCGGAGCGTTCAGCAGCAACGCCATCGATCTGGGCGCCCTCGGCGTGGTGAGCCTGGCGATCCTAGCCTATGCGCTGTCGATGCTGTGCTGGCTCTGTGCGCTCAAGGATTTGCCCCTGGGCCGCGCCTATTCGCTGCTCAGTATCAGCTACGCGCTGGTCTACCTGTTGGCCGCAAGCCTGCCGGTGTTCAACGAACATTTTTCGCTTTCAAAAACCCTGGGGGTGGCCTTGGTCATCCTCGGTGTACTGGTTATTAACTCTCGTCGTGCTAGCGCAGCAAGCCCCAGGAATGCCCCATGAAAATCAGTGTATTTGGTAGTGGTTACGTCGGTCTGGTACAGGCCACCGTATTAGCCGAAGTCGGTCACGATGTCATCTGCATGGACGTTGATCAAAACAAGGTCCGGCTGCTGCAGCAGGGCCATGTGAGCATTTTCGAGCCAGGGTTGGCGGCGATGGTCAAGGAGAACCTGGAAAGCGGACGGCTGAGCTTCACCTTTGATGAAAAGCTCGCCGTCGAACATGGCGAGGTGCTGTTTATCGCCGTGGGCACACCGTCGGATGAAGACGGTTCGGCCGACTTGAAATACGTACTGTCGGTAGGCGATGCGGTCGCCCGCCATCGCATCGAGCCGGTGATCCTGGTGGAAAAATCCACCGTACCCGTCGGCACCGGCGACACCTTGCGTGCCCATATCGAAAAGGCCCTGCATCTGGCCGGCCGGCACTTGGAGTTCGATATCGTCTCCAACCCGGAATTCCTCAAGGAAGGCTCGGCGGTTGCCGACTGCCGCCGCCCGGACCGCATCATCATCGGCTGCGAGCGTGAAGAAGTGCGTGAGGTCATGCGCGACCTGTACGCGCCCTTCAACCGCAACCACGATCGCATCATCTTTATGGACCTGCGCAGCGCCGAACTGACCAAGTACGCCGCCAACTGCATGCTGGCCACCAAAATCAGCTTTATCAACCAGATCGCCGAGCTGGCCGAACACCTGGGTGCGGACATCGAAGCGGTGCGCCTGGGGATCGGCGCCGATTCGCGCATCGGCTATCACTTCATCTACCCAGGCTGCGGCTATGGCGGCTCGTGCTTCCCCAAGGACATGCGCGCCCTGATCCACAGCGCCAAGCAGGCCCATTGCTCGAGCGACCTGCTCGAAGCCGTCGAAGCGATCAACCAGCGCCAGAAGAGCAAGCTGTATGAACGCATCAACGCCTTCTTCAAGGGCAACCTGCGCGGTAAGACCTTCGCCCTGTGGGGCCTGGCCTTCAAACCGAACACCGACGACATGCGCGATGCCCCGAGCCGCGTGCTGATGGAAGCGCTGTGGGCTGCCGGCGCCACTGTGCGCGCATTTGACCCGGAAGCCATGCAGGAAACCCAGCGGATTTACGGTGACGCCCCACGGCTGATGTTGATGGGTACTCCGGAATCCACCCTGAGCGGCGCCGATGCGTTGATCGTCTGCACCGAATGGCAGCAGTTCAAGGCACCGGACTTCGACCTGATCCACCAACGCCTGAACACCCCGGTGATCTTCGACGGTCGCAACCTGTATGACGGCGAGCGTCTGGCGCGCAAAGGCTTCCAGTATTTCCCGATGGGCCGGGGCGACTCCTGCCAGTTACCGATTCCCCAGCAACAGTGGGTGCCGCACGTTGTGGAAGCCTGACCGGTGAACAAAGATCAACTGCCCCAATTGATGAACGCAGCCATCCGGCGCCAGTCGTTGGGGCTGGCGCTGCTGGCGTTGCTGTTATTCATTGCCGGCAACTGGCACCAGGCAATCATCGGTTTCGACTCGCGCTTCGTGGTCTTTGCCCAGGAGATGTTGCGCCATGGGCCGAGCTTTTTCCCCACGACCTACGGGCAACCTTATGCCGATTACCTGGCGACCTCGACGCTGATGACGTGGCTGCTGTCCTTGCCCCTGGGCGAGGTCAACAGTTTTACGGCCTGGTTGCCGACGTCCCTCGCTTCGGCGCTGATCGTCATGCTGGTGTACCGCCTGACCGCGCCCTACTCCCAGCGCTGGGGCCTGCTGAGTGTTGCGCTGCTGTTGCTCAGCAGCACGTTTATCAGCGAAACCCGCGCCGTGTCCCTCGACCAAATGCTCGCCGCCGTGGCCCTGGCGGTGTTCTACCTGGGTTATGCGCATGATCACTTCGGCGCCGCCAAGCGCCTGCACTGGGTGTACCTGCTGTTGATCGTGGGCTTTGCGATTCGCGGGCCGATTGGGCTGGTGATCCCCACGGGCGTACTGTGCAGCTACTTCCTGCTCAACCGCCAATGGCGCCAGCTGTTCAGCTTCGGCCTGTTGGCCCTGGCACTGCTGGGGGCGTGCGTCGGCCTGCTGTTGCTGCTGGCCAAGCTCAGTGGCGGCGAAGCGTTCATGCAGGACGTGATCCGCATGCAGTTCCTCGGGCGTATGGATGGCAGCGAAGGCTCCAGCGGTGCGCTGTATTACTTCACCAGTTCCCTGGGCAATTACGCACTGGCTTACCCGCTGGCGCTGCTGGTGCTGCTGGTGATAGCGATTGGCGGGCGACGCGCACCTGATCCGGCGTTGCAGTTGGTGCTGTACTGCGCAGCGGCGGGCTTGTTGGTGATGCTCGGCTTGTCGATCCCCCAGGCAAAGAAAGCGCGCTATGTGCTGCCAATGTTGCCGATGGCGGCCATTATTGCGGCGTATCCGTTTCAAGTCGCCCACGGCCGGTTGTATGGCTGGCTGCGCGGTTTGATGCTGAGCCTGTGGACCGTGTTGCCCGCGCTGCTGATCGTCGGGCTATGGCTGGCGCGCCGGCGTTACCCGGAGCAGATGGCGCACATCGGCTGGGTGCTGGGTGTGCTGGGCGCGCTTCAAGTGCTGGCGCTGGTGGCGGTGTTCCAGGCACGCCTGCGCACGCTGGTACCGGCGCTGACCGCCGTGCTGGCGGTGTGGACGACGTATATTGTGGTGGTCGAGCCAGTGGAGCGCAGCCTCTATGACACTCGCACCTTCAGCCTGCAAGTCCAGGCGCAGGTCCGCCAGCAACCGGCGCCCATCGTGCTGCATGCGCTGGGTAAGGATGCCAAAGCCATCAAGTTCATGGTCAACCTCGATTACGACCGGGTGCCGGTGTTCACCCAGCAGCCCGCCGACCTGGCAACATTGCAAGGCCCGGCGTGGCTGGTCATGAGCCAAGATGACTTTGAAGGGTTGCAGGACCCGCGATTGCGCGCAATCACTCCGACGCTCACTGGCACGTTCGACAAGAATCCCTACGTGCTGCTGCGCTTGGACAAAACCATTCAACCTTGACCGCGCCGGCGGCGGCCGGCCAGTTGAGTCCACTATTTTTGTATTTAACCTGCATTAATATGCATTGGCGACCTTGCATCGCGGTCGGCACACTACGCGGGTTCCTCCCCCAAATGCAGGAACGTTCAAGGGCTTGTCCGGGAAACCAGACAAGCCTTTTTTTGCCCGCTGTTTATGGAAATTGTGAATGCTCGCTCGCTGGTTACCCGCCGCCATCAATACCCGCCCTGCCGAATGGAGCCGCGCCGCGATCGGCATGGCCCTGGGCACCCTGCTCAGCGTGTGGGTCTGCGCCCAAGTGTTTGGCATGGAGGTCGCCCTGCACCTGCTCGGCCCTCTGGGCGCGTCGGCAGTGTTGCTGTTTGCCGTTTCATCCGGCGCGCTGGCCCAGCCATGGTCGATCATTGGCAGCTACCTGTGTGCTGGCGTAGTCGCGCTGCTCGTCGCACGGGTCCTGGGGCGCACCTTGGGCAG
>NZ_JAKNRV010000148.1:0-12427 GCF_023072625.1 Pseudomonas emilianonis | reverse complement strand
CTGAGCCGCGTGATGGCCGAGGTCGCCCGTGAAGTGGTGGTGATGGTCGAATCCGACAAGATCGGCCGCAAGATTCCCAACCTGGAACTGCCCTGGAGCAGCGTCCATACCCTGATCACCGATGATCTCGGTGAACTGCGCGGCAATTCCTGAATCCCTGATCGAATCCGAATTGTTCGGCCACGAGAAAGGCGCGTTTACCGGCGCCAGCGCCGGACGCGCAGGCCTGGTGGAAGCGGCGGACGGCGGCACGCTGTTTCTCGACGAAATCGGCGAGTTGCCCCTCGAAGCCCAGGCGCGTCTGCTGCGCGTACTGCAGGAAGGGGAAATCCGCCGCGTAGGCTCGGTGCAATCGCAGAAGGTTGATGTTCGCCTGATCGCGGCCACTCACCGTGACCTGAAGAGCCTGGCCAAGATCGGCCAGTTCCGCGAAGACTTGTACTACCGCCTGCATGTCATCGCGCTCAAGCTGCCGGCCCTGCGTGAACGGGGCGCCGACGTCAACGAGATCGCCAACGCGTTCCTGTTGCGCCAGAGTGCACGCATCAACCGTACCGACCTGCGTTTCGCGGCGGACGCCGAGCAGGCGATTCGGCACTACTCGTGGCCGGGTAACGTGCGGGAGTTGGAGAATGCGGTCGAGCGTGCGGTGATTCTGTCGGAGAGCCCGGAAATTTCCGCCGAAATGCTGGGCATCGATATAGAGCTCAGCGACCTGGAAGACGACGATTTCATCGGCCTGGCCCCGCAACAGGGCGCCGCCGGCAATACCAGCCATGAACCGACGGAAGATTTGTCACTGGAAGACTACTTCCAGCATTTCGTCCTGGAGCACCAGGACCACATGACCGAGACCGAACTGGCGCGCAAGCTGGGCGTGAGCCGCAAGTGCCTGTGGGAACGGCGCCAGCGCCTGGGCATTCCACGACGCAAGACCGGAGTGGCCAGCGAGAGTTGAGGGTGCGCCCCCACAGGTAACACCCGCCGATGTGAAAAAACTGTTACCGCGGATATTTCGCGTAACAAAAGCCGGGGCTTACGGTAACGAAGCCCCGGCTTTTTTTTCGCCACCAAACAGCCAAAAACCCCTCAACCCCCCATTTTTGCTGGTCGGCGCAAAAGTTGGCACGCACCCTGCTATATGCTTAGTACAAAAACAATAACAAGCTTTGTACAAGACAATAAAAATAAGACGAATCGACTCACGCACAATAAAAACAACACGGCGGAGGCGCAGCTAACTGATTCTTTTGGAGAGGCGTTGCATTTGGGGCTTGCCCCGCAACCAGGCCGAGAACAACAAAAACTGCCCTAAGGCAGAGCCTGAACTGGTTGGATCGTAGATCAGCAACACAGCAACCAAAGCAATCCGTTTGCTCTTGACTCCCGATTGGGAGTGTCGTGAAGGTCACACTTCATGGCGAGGGCGATCAACAAAAACAAGAAGCCCGAAACCAATAATAAAAATAGAGCACGCAACTACTTCTGGGGGAGCTTCGGCTCCCCTTGTAGTTTCCGGTATTTAACGTTTTGAGGCTTATGGCGCAAGGCCTGCAGCTTGTTCCTACACCATCCCCCGACTAAATGCTAGAATCCCGGCCCATCATGCGGTCATTCTTTGTTATGGCCGAACATTCCTTCAAACAGTGCATCCCATGCTGAAGAAGTTGTTCCAGTCATTCCGTTCCCCCTTGCGTCGAACGCAACACAAACGCAGCACGCCTGAAGTGCTCAACAGCAGCCAACATTCACTGCAACGCGCTCAGTTCAGCCGTTATGCAGTGAACATCGTCGAACGCTTGCAGAACGCCGGCTACCAGGCTTATCTGGTGGGTGGGTGCGTGCGCGACATGTTGCTCAATATCACGCCCAAGGACTTCGACGTCGCCACCAGCGCCACGCCCGAGCAAGTGCGTGCCGAGTTTCGCAATGCGCGAATCATCGGCCGCCGCTTCAAGCTGGTGCATATTCACTTTGGCCGCGAAATCATCGAGGTCGCGACCTTCCGCGCCGGTCATCCGCAAAATGATGAGGAAGAAGACACCAATCAGTCTTCCCGCAACGAAAGCGGACGCATCCTGCGCGACAACGTCTACGGCACCTTGGAAGAAGACGCGCAGCGCCGCGACTTCACCATCAACGCCCTGTATTACGACCCGGTCAGTGAGCGCATCCTCGATTACGCCAACGGCGTACACGACATTCGCAACAACCTGATCCGCCTGATCGGCGACCCGGCGCAGCGCTACCAGGAAGACCCGGTACGCATGCTGCGGGCGGTGCGTTTCGCTGCGAAGCTGAACTTCGGTATCGAGCGACACACCGCTGCGCCGATTCGCGAACTGGCGCCGATGCTGCGGGAAATCCCCTCGGCGCGCCTGTTCGAAGAAGTGCTCAAGCTGTTTCTCTCGGGCTACGCCGCCGACACCTTCGAAATGCTCGTCGACCTGCAGTTGTTCGATCCATTGTTCCCGGCGAGTGCCGAAGCACTGGAATACAACCCGACGTATACCCACACCCTGATCAGCGAAGCCTTGATCAACACCGACCTGCGCATCAAGCAGAACAAACCGGTCACCCCGGCGTTCCTGTTTGCCGCCTTGTTGTGGCCGGCCTTGCCGAAACGCGTACTGCGCCTGCAGGATCGCGGCATGCCGCCGATCCCGGCCATGCAGGAAGCCGCTCACGAGCTGATTGCCGAGCAGTGCCAGCGCATCGCCATTCCGAAACGCTTCACGATGCCGATCCGCGAGATCTGGGACATGCAGGAACGCCTGCCGCGTCGCAGCGGCAAGCGCGCCGACCTGTTGCTGGACAACCCGCGCTTCCGCGCCGGCTACGACTTCCTGCTGCTGCGTGAAAGCGCCGGCGAGCAGACTGACGGCCTGGGCGAATGGTGGACCGACTACCAGGACGCCAATGACAGCGAGCGCCGCGAGATGATTCGTGAGCTCGGCAGCAAAGGCGATGGCGTCGGCGAAGGTGTTGGCCCGAAAAAACGTCGTCGCAGCGGCAGCAAACGCAAGCGCAGCGCCGGCGATGCCTCGGGCGCTGCAGGCGAATAAACGTGGAACGCATCTACATCGGCATGGGCAGCAACCTGGCGGCCCCGGAGCAACAATTGCGCAGCGCTATCGAAGCGTTGGCGCAATTGCCGGGTACTGCCGTCATCGGGGTGTCGGCCTTCTATCAAAGCGACTCCCTGCTCCCCGGCCAACCGCGCTACACCAATGCGGTCGCGGCCCTGGACAGCAGCCTGGCGCCGCTGGAACTGCTCGATGCGCTGCAAGCCATCGAGAACGACCAAGGCCGCGAACGCCTTGAGCGTTGGGGCCCACGCACGCTCGACCTGGATATCCTGCTGTTCGGCAACCGCCTGATCGACGAACCCCGCCTGCAAGTTCCGCACTACCAGATGCACCTACGCGCCTTCGTGCTGTACCCGCTGGCCGAACTGGCGCCAGCCACCCTGCAATTGCCCGATGGCCAGCGCCTCAGCGACCTGCTGGCAGCCTGCCCGTTTGTCGGCCTGGAACGCATCGCGGCTGCCTGACTCGCGGCCCGCCCCACCCTGCTGAATCGCATCAGTTACAGCGGTAACACCACCGCCGTAACAATGCGGTAACACATGCAATTGACTTCCCGTGTCCTCCTCACGACTATAGGCGTCCCGCTGCCGCCAACCGGCGCTAAAGGGCGCAATCCAGGCCTTATAAGCACTGCTATCAAGAAAGTGCGCCTGTATAAACGAAGACTCACGCGCGTTACTCGCTGTTTCCAAGCGCCTGAACGAGGACCCTTTTCATGCCAGACGTTACCCTGACCACCTTGCAGAGTCTCAAGCTCAAAGGTGAAAAAATCACCATGCTGACCTGCTATGACGCCACCTTCGCCCACGCCTGCTGCCAAGCCGGTGTCGAGGTGTTACTGGTGGGCGACTCCCTGGGCATGGTTCTTCAAGGGAATGACAGCACCCTGCCCGTCACCACGGATGAACTCGCCTACCACACCGCCAGCGTCAAGCGCGGTAACGACGGCGCCTTTATCATCGCCGACCTGCCGTTCATGAGTTACGCCACCCTCGAACAAACCTTCCAGAACGCCGGCAAACTGATGCAGGCCGGCGCGCACATGGTCAAGGTGGAAGGAGCCGTCTGGCTCGCCGAGTCGATCCGCCTGCTGGCTGAACGTGGCGTGCCGGTGTGTGCGCACATGGGCCTGACGCCGCAGTCCGTGAATATCCTCGGCGGCTATAAGGTCCAAGGCCGCAATGAAGCCCAGGCGCGCCAGATGCGTGCCGATGCCATCGCCCTGGAACAGGCCGGCGCGGCGATGATCCTGCTCGAATGCGTGCCCAGCGAACTGGCTGCAGAAATCACCCATGCGGTTAAAGTGCCAGTAATCGGCATTGGGGCCGGGTCGGCCACCGACGGCCAGGTCCTGGTGTTGCACGACATGCTCGGCCTGTCGATGACCGGCCGCGTGCCGAAGTTCGTGAAGAACTTCATGACCGGCCAGGACAGCATCCACGCCGCGTTGAGCGCATACGTTGCCGAAGTCAAAGGCGTGACCTTCCCTGGCGCCGAACACGGATTCTCTGCATGAACACCGTAAAAACCGTCCGCGAACTGCGGGCTGCCGTCGCCCATGCCCGCAACGCAGGCAAACGCATTGGCTTTGTGCCCACCATGGGCAACCTGCACAGCGGCCACGCGACCCTGGTGGCCAAAGCTGCCCAGCAGGCGGACTTCGTGGTGGCTAGCATCTTCGTCAACCCGCTGCAGTTTGGCGCCGGCGAAGATCTGGACACCTACCCGCGCACCCTCGCCGCCGACCAGGAAAAGCTCCTGCAAGCCGGCTGCAACCTGTTGTTCGCGCCGACCGTCGAGGAAATATACCCCGGCGGCATGACCGGCCAGACCCGCGTCAGCGTGCCGCAATTGTCCGAAGGCCTGTGCGGCGCCAGCCGTCCCGGGCACTTTGAAGGCGTGGCCACTGTGGTCAATAAGTTGTTCAACATGGTCCAGCCGGACATGGCCGTATTTGGCCAGAAGGACTACCAGCAACTGGCCGTGATTCGCGCCATGGTCCATGACCTGAACATGCCGATCCAGATCATCGGTGAACCGACCGTCCGCGCCGATGACGGCCTCGCGCTGTCATCACGCAACGGTTACCTCACCGCCGAGCAGCGGGCGATCGCGCCGGTGCTGTACAGCAGCCTGAGTCAGATGGCCGCCGCCATCAAACACGGTGACCGCGACTTCGCCAAACTGCGTGCCGAACAGGTCCAGCAGATCGAAGCCGGCGGGATGCGCCTGGATTACCTCGACGTGCGC
Organism: Pseudomonas emilianonis; assembly: GCF_023072625.1. NCBI lineage: Bacteria > Pseudomonadati > Pseudomonadota > Gammaproteobacteria > Pseudomonadales > Pseudomonadaceae > Pseudomonas > Pseudomonas emilianonis. The sequence continues at coordinate 7,088 of NZ_JAKNRV010000148.1, read as the reverse complement.
CAAGGCGTCCACCTGCGTCCGGCCACGGCCGAGGATCGCGACGTGGTGATCCTGGTCGCGGCCTACCTGGGGGCGACACGCCTCATCGATAACCTGCACCTGAACCTCGACTGACCCCAGCCTGATGCGCCGGTATAAAAAAGTACCGGCCACAGCGCAGACAAAGCCAAGACATATCGACACGCTAGGTTTAATGTATTCGCCCTGCGCTATGGTTAGCGCTGTCCGGAACCCATTGCTTGGTGAACGAGTGGATGTTTCGGGCTTTGAAGTGTCCTAAAGGCAGTCCCCGTAATAAAAGGAAACCCGCAGCGATGGCGTACTACCGCACCCCTCATGACGTTACCGCTCTGCCCGCCTGGCAAGCGCTCAATCAACATCGCCAAGCCATGCAGGATTTCAGCATGCGCGACGCGTTCAATGCCAATCCTCAGCGTTTTTCCCAATTCACCTTGAGCAGCTGCGGGCTTTTCCTCGATTACTCGAAAAACCTGATCACCAGCGAAACCCGCGACCTGCTCGTGGGCCTGGCCAAGGAAGTCGACCTTAAAGCCGCGATCGACGCGCTGTATGCCGGCGAGCCGGTGAACTCCTCCGAGGGTCGCCCTGCCCTGCACACCGCCCTGCGCCGCCCGGTGGGTGACAAGTTGTCGGTCAACGGCGTGAACATCATGCCGGACGTACACAAGGTGCTGAACCAGATCACCGACCTCGTGGGCCGCATCCACGACGGCCTGTGGCGTGGCTACAGCGAGAAGCCGATCACCGACGTGGTGAACATCGGCATCGGTGGTTCGTTCCTCGGCCCGGAGCTGGTTTCCGAAGCGCTGCTGTCCTACGCCCACAAAGGCGTGCGCTGCCACTACCTGGCGAACATCGACGGCAGTGAGTTCCACGAACTGACCATGAAGCTGCGCGCCGAGACCACGCTGTTCATCGTCTCGTCGAAATCCTTCAACACCCTCGAAACCCTGAAAAACGCCCAGGCCGCCCGCGCCTGGTACCTGGCCCAGGGTGGCTCGGAAGCCGAGCTGTATCGCCACTTCATCGCCGTATCGAGCAACAACGCGGCCGCCGTGGCCTTCGGTATTCGCGAAGAAAACATCTTCCCGATGTGGGACTGGGTCGGCGGCCGTTACTCGCTGTGGTCGGCCATCGGTTTGCCAATCGCCCTGGCCATCGGCATGTCGAACTTCAAGGAGCTGCTGTCCGGGGCCTACACCATGGACCAGCATTTCCAGAACACGCCGTTCGAACAGAACATGCCGGTGCTGCTTGGCCTGCTGGGTGTGTGGTACGGCAACTTCTGGGGCGCGCAGAGCCATGCGATCCTGCCCTACGACCACTACCTGCGTAACATCACCAAACACTTGCAACAGCTGGACATGGAATCCAACGGCAAGAGCGTGCGCCAGGACGGTACGCCAGTGTCCACCGATACCGGTCCGGTGATCTGGGGCGGCGTGGGCTGCAACGGTCAGCACGCGTACCACCAGTTGCTGCACCAGGGCACCCAACTGATCCCGGCCGACTTTATCGTGCCGATCGTCAGCTTCAACCCGGTGTCCGACCACCATCAGTGGCTGTACGCCAACTGCCTGTCCCAGAGCCAGGCACTGATGCTCGGCAAGACCCGCAGCGAAGCCGAAGCCGAACTGCGCGACAAGGGCCTGCCGGAAGCCGAAGTGCAGAAGCTGGCCCCGCACAAGGTGATCCCGGGCAACCGTCCGAGCAACACCCTGGTGGTCGAGCGCATCAGCCCGCGTCGCCTGGGCGCACTGGTCGCCATGTATGAGCACAAAGTGTTCGTGCAAAGCGTGATCTGGGGCATCAACGCCTTTGACCAATGGGGCGTGGAGCTGGGCAAGGAGCTGGGCAAAGGCGTTTACAACCGCCTGACCGGCGCCGAAGAAACCCCGGCCGACGATCCGTCGACCCAGGGCCTGATCAACTACTTCCGCGGTCGTCACCGCGGCTGACGTCGGTCACACAGGGCCGACGCCCATTTGGACGTCGGCCTTGAACCCTCCCACTACTGGGTGCATCTTGATGACTTGTCGCAAAAACAAGAATAAGGATCGCTCATGTTCGATATCAGCACGTTTCCCATCGCCGATGCCGTCCGCCGGGCTGCGCAACTGAGTCAAGAGGACTACCAGCGCCTCTATCGCCAATCCATCGAACAGCCAGACACGTTCTGGGCTGAACAGGCCAAGCGCTTTCTCGACTGGATTACCCCCTGGCATACCGTAAATACCTCGGACATCATGACCGGCGCCACCCAATGGTTTGCCGGCGGCCAATTGAACGTCAGCTACAACTGCATCGACCGCCACCTGGCGCAACGCGCCGATCAGCCGGCCTTCATCTGGGAGGGCGATGATCCGACCACGTCTTCCACCATCACCTACCGCCAACTGCACCAAAACGTCAGCCGCCTGGCCAATGTGCTGAAAAGCCGTGGCGTGAAAAAGGGCGACCGGGTGTGTATCTACATGCCGATGATTCCTCAAGCGGCCTACGCCATGCTCGCCTGTACGCGGATTGGGGCCGTGCATTCAGTGGTGTTTGGTGGTTTCTCACCCGACGCCCTGCGCGACCGCATTCTCGACGCAGACTGCCGCACGGTGATCACCGCCGATGAAGGCGTGCGCGGCGGCAAGCCGGTGGCGTTGAAACAAAATGTCGACAAGGCCCTGGCCAGTTGCCCGAACGTCAGCACCGTACTGGTGGTGGCGCGTACCGGGGCGGCCGTGAACTGGAACGACGGCCGCGACCTCAACTATCAACAGGCCGTGGATGCCGCCAGCGACGACTGCCCGCCCGAGCCGATGGACGCCGAAGACCCGCTGTTTATCCTCTACACCTCCGGCAGCACCGGCAAACCCAAGGGCGTGCTGCACACCACCGGCGGCTACCTGCTGCAAGCCGCGATGACCTTCAAATACGTACTCGACTACCGCGATGGCGAAGTGTTCTGGTGTACCGCCGATGTGGGCTGGGTCACCGGCCACAGCTACATCGTGTACGGCCCGCTGGCTAACGGCGCCACGTCGCTGATGTTCGAAGGCGTGCCCGGCTACCCGAGCAGCTCGCGCTTCTGGCAGGTCATCGACAAGCACCAGGTCAATATTTTCTACACTGCGCCCACAGCCCTGCGCGCGTTGATGCGCGAGGGTCACGCCCCGTTGGAAAACACCTCACGTACCAGCCTGCGCCTGCTGGGCAGCGTCGGCGAGCCGATCAACCCGGAAGCCTGGGACTGGTACTTCAACGCCGTCGGTGAACAACGCTGCCCGATTGTCGATACCTGGTGGCAGACCGAAACCGGCGGCATCATGCTCAGCCCGCTGGTCAGTGCCCAGCGCATCAAGCCCGGCTGTGCGACCCAACCGATGTTCGGCGTACTGCCGGTGCTGCTCGATGAACACGGCAAGGAAATCAACGGCCCCGGCAGCGGCGTGCTGGCGATCAAATCCAGCTGGCCGGGGCAGATCCGCAGTGTTTATGGCGACCCGCAGCGCATGATCGACACGTACTTCAAACCCTACCCCGGTTATTACTTCACCGGCGATGGCGCGCGGCGCGATGAAGACGGCGACTACTGGATCACCGGGCGCATTGACGATGTGATCAATGTGTCCGGCCACCGTATCGGCACCGCCGAGGTGGAAAGTGCCCTGGTGTTGCACGACTGGGTGGCCGAAGCTGCGGTGGTGGGGTATCCCCATGACATCAAAGGCCAGGCCATCTATGCGTTCGTCACGCCGATGAATGGCGTGGAGCCCAGCGATACGCTGAAAAAACACCTGCTCGAACTGGTCAGCAAGGAAATCGGCAGCTTTGCCAAACCGGAACTGATCCAATGGGCCCCGGCCTTGCCGAAAACCCGCTCGGGTAAGATCATGCGGCGCATTTTGCGCAAGATCGCCTGCAACGAGTTGGACAGCCTCGGGGATACCTCCACCCTGGCCGACCCCAGCGTGGTCGCCGGCCTGATCGATAAACGCCTGAACCGATAGGAACCCGCGCGTCGCCATGGAATTTATCCGCAGCCGTATCGAAACCCAGTTGATGAGCCTCACCGGCTTGTCGCTGGGCCAGTTGGACCTGGAAAACCCCAAGGGCGACCCCGGCCTGTTCGGCCCGGATTCGGTCAGTTGGAAAGTGCATGGCGACTTCAGCAGCATGCTCATCGGCGGCATCAGCGCCCTGATGCTGCAAGCCTTGCACCCCTTGGCGCTGGCCGGCGTGTGGGACCATTCGAATTTTCGCCAGGACATGCTCGGGCGCCTGCGCCGCACTTCGCAGTTCATTTCCGGCACCACCTTCGGCTCGAGTAAAGACGCCGAATGGCTGATCGAAAAAGTGCGCACCGTTCACCTCCAGGTCGTCGGGCATGCGCCGGACGGCCGCCCCTACGCGGCCAGCGACCCGGAGCTGCTGACCTGGGTGCATGTGGCGGAGGTCAGCAGCTTCCTCGCCGCTCACCTGCGTTATCGCAACCCACAGCTGTCGGGGCGTGATCAGGATCGTTACTACGACGAAATCGCGCTGGTCGCCGAACGCCTGGGCGCACGGAATGTGCCACGTTCACGCGAGGAAATTGCGGATTATCTGGCGTGTATTCGTCCGCAATTGTTGTGCGACGAGCGCAGCCGCGAAGTGCTGCGCCTGCTGCTCGATGCGCCGGCTCCCAGCACGCTGGCAAAGCCCTTTGGCGCCCTGATGATGCAGGCCGGGATCGACCTGCTGCCGGACTGGGCGGGCGAAATGCTGGGGCAACACCCAAGCCTGCTGCAACGCCAGTTGGTGCGGGCCGGGGTCAAGCGCAGCGCACCGTTGCTGCGCTGGGCGATGCGCAATGGCTCGGTGCAGCGCGCGCATCGGCGGATGGGGTTGATGTAGACGACGCTCCATAACTGCTAAACTCCGCGCCCACATTTACCCAGCAAGGCGCGCTCCATGTCTCCCCTGAACCAGGCGCTGCGCGCCGCCCTCGATCATCGTCAAAACCTGATCAGCGAGCTGCATGCCCACGGCACCGACTGCTACCGGCTGTTCCATGGCAGCCAGGAAGGTGCCGGTGGCCTGACCATCGACCGCTATGGCCCGCAATTACTGGTGCAAAGCTTCCACCAGGCGCTGGAAACCACGGACCTGCTGCAGCTGCATCAACTGATCAACCAGCACATGGGCCTGGAATTGCTGCTGGTGTACAACGACCGTTCCCGTGGCAACTCGCGGATCGACCGCGAAGACACGGTCTACCGCGCCACACCCGAGGCGTTGCAGGATCTGGTCGGCCACGAATGGGGCCTCAATTACCGCGTGCGTGGGCGCCATGCAGGGCAAGACCCGTTGCTGTTCCTCGACCTGCGCAACACTCGCGGCTGGGTCAAGGCACACAGTGCCGGCAAAAGCGTGCTGAACCTGTTCGCCTACACCTGTGGCGTGGGCCTGAGCGCTGCCGCCGGTGGTGCCCGCGAAGTCTGCAACCTGGATTTTGCCGAAGGCAACCTGGCGGTCGGGCGCGAAAACGGCTTGCTCAACCCGCAGCTGGCAAGCATGACGTTCGTGCAATCCGATTATTTCCCGGCGATTCGCCAACTGGCCGGCCTGCCGATCACCCAGCGGCGCGGGCAGAAACTGCCGAGCTATCCCCGCCTGGAACCGCGTCAATATGACCTGGTGCTGCTTGACCCGCCGGCCTGGGCCAAGAGCGCCTTTGGCACCGTCGACCTGTTACGCGACTATCAAAGCCTGCTCAAGCCGGCGCTGCTGGCAACCGCCGATGACGGCGTGCTGATCTGCTGCAATAACCTGGCAAAAGTGAGCATGGACGACTGGCGTGAGCAGGTGCTACGTTGCGCCGAGAAAGCCGGGCGTCCGGTACGCGACTGGCAAATCATGCCGCCTGGCGCCGACTTTCCGTCGCAAGACCAGCAACCACCGCTGAAGACTCTGATCCTGCAGTTATAGGATTTTTCTGAAAGAGGCGGGCTCTTCGGAACCGAAAACCCGTGCCATACTCCAAGGCACTCCTGTTCAACGTAGATGGCGCCGCCCCATGCCCAAAGGATTGATTCGCGCCACTGGCGCCTTGTTGACTGCTGTCGCCCTGTACAGCTTGCTGGGCTTTTTGATTTTGCCCGGTATTGCCCTTCGCATAGCCAACCAACAGTTGGCCAACTACGCTACGGTGCCGGCGCGCATCGAGCGTATCGAGCTCAACCCGTTCAGTCTGGAACTGACGCTGTGGGGCCTTAAAATCGGCGAACCCGGCAAGGAACAAGTGGGTTTCGAGCGGCTGTACGCCAACCTGCAACTCGACAGCCTGTGGACCCGCGCCCTGCACCTGGCCGATGTGCAACTCGACAAACCCAAGACCGAGTTGCTGTTCGACAAGTCCGGCCAGTTGAACCTGGCGCAGTTGTTCAAACTGCCGCCCAGCGAACCGACCCCGGCAGACCCCAACGCCAAGCCGTTCCCGCTGCGTATCGAGCGGATCAAGCTGGCGGGCGGCTATCTGCATTTCCAGGACCTGCGTCCCAGCGAGCCGATCGAGTTCCTCTACGACAAACTCGACTTCGAGCTGAAGAACCTCAGCACCCTGCCGGAAGACAATGCCGACATGACCCTGGTCGCCGCCGGCCCGGAAGGTGGGCAGATCGATTGGAAGGGTAACGTCAGCCTGGTGCCGATCACCTCCAAAGGCACCCTGAAAATCACCGACGGCAAGATGAAAGCCTGGTGGCCCTACGTGCGTGACGCACTGCCGTTGGTGCTCGAAGACGGTGTGCTCAACTTCAGCACCGATTACACATTCAGCCTGGCCAAAGAGACCGAGCTGAACCTGACCAACACCGCCGCCAGCATCGCGCCGTTCGCCATCAAGGCGCCGGATGGCCGGCCGCTGGTACGCCTGGAACGCCTGGACGTCAGCGAAACCACGATCGACCTGGCCAAGCAGCAGGTGGTGGTCGGCAAGATCCGCAGCAACAAGCTGGAAACCTGGGCCGCCCGCGAGGCCGATGGGCAACTGGACTGGCAGAAACTGTTCGCCAGCCAGCCGAGCAAGCCGGCCA
>NZ_JAKNRV010000147.1:0-12481 GCF_023072625.1 Pseudomonas emilianonis | reverse complement strand
TTTGCCCAGCGCCTGCGCGCCAGCGGCATCGCGGTGGAGCTGAGCGCGATGGCGGACTTCCCCGCGAGCAAACTGGCGCACACGCAGAACCTCGCGTTGATCAGCAGCACCTTCGGCGACGGCGACCCGCCGGACAACGGCGAAGGTTTCTGGCACGGCCTGACCCACGCCGAGACCCGTCTGGAGTCGCTGCGCTTCGCGGTACTGGCGTTGGGTGATCCCAATTACGAGCAGTTCTGCCAGCATGGCAAACAACTCGACCGGCGCCTGCTGGAGTTGGGCGCCACCCGCCTGCTGGAGCGCGTCGACTGCGATACCGAATTCGAAGCACGCGCCGATGCCTGGTTCACGCAGTTCCTACACACCCTCAACCCGGCAACGCCCGTAACCCTCGCCACGCCAAGCGGCAAACCCGAGCCGCATGCCTCACGGTTGCTGCTCAACCTGCACCTGAACCCGCAAAGCCGCCACAAGGAAACCCGTCAATTCTCCCTGGACCTGGCGGACTCCGGGCTAACCTACGAAGCCGGCGATGCCTTGGGGGTGATGCCGCGCAACTGCCCTGAACTGGTCAGCGAGTTGCTCGATCTGACGCGCCTGGGTTCCAGCACCTGCGTAAACATCGACAGACTCGGCGACGTGCCGCTGCACCAGGCCCTGACCGAGCACTTTGAAATTGCCCGGCCCAACAGCGAGACCCTGGCCTTCATCGCCGAGCGCAGCGCCAAGCCGGGCCTGAAACACCTGCTCGAACCTGAGCGCAAAACCGAGCTGAAGGACTGGCTGTGGGGCCGGCAACTGGCGGATGTGCTGCACGAATACCCCATCGACTGCGCGGCGGACGAACTGCTCGGCACGCTCAAGCGCCTGCAACCGCGCTTGTATTCGATTGCATCCAGCGCCAAGGCGCACCCGCGGGAAGTCCACCTCACCGTGGCAGCCGTGCGCTACGGCAAGCGCAAGGGCGTGTCGTCAACCTTCCTCGCCGACCGCGCCGACAACGGCGAAGTACCGGTGTTCGTGCAGCCCTCCAAACACTTCCGCCCGCCTGCCGATGGCGACGTACCGATCATCATGATCGGCCCCGGCACCGGAGTGGCGCCCTTCCGCGCATTTTTGCAGGAGCGCCGGGCCCAGGGGCATCAGGGCCGCAATTGGCTGTTTTTCGGTGAACAACACGCGGCGAGCGATTTTTACTACCAGGATGAACTGCAGGGCATGCAGCGCGATGGCTTGCTCACCCACCTGAGCCTGGCGTTTTCCCGCGACCAGGCGCAGAAAATCTACGTGCAGGATCGCATCCGCGAACACGGCGCCGAGCTGTGGCGCTGGCTGCAGGAAGGCGCGCAGTTGTACATCTGCGGCGATGCCAGCCACATGGCCAAGGATGTCGACCAGGCCTTGCGCCAGGTTGCGCATCGTCACGGCGGGCTGGGCGTCGAGAGCGCCGTCGATTACTGGCGGCGGATGAGTGAGCAGAAGCGTTATTTGCGGGATGTCTATTGAGCCGCGACAGCCGCCGTCGTGCCGGTTACGAGGCAGCGTCGCTAGCCTGGCAGGCGACCATCCAGGTCACAAACGTCAGCAGGCGCGTGGAAAAGGCCTCGCGCTCGGCGCTGGGGTTTCGTGCCTCGAACAGGAAGAAGGCAATCGTGATCCGCATCGCCGGGTATTGCTGAATGAACATTGCGACGTGCTCTTCCAGTGTTTGGGGCCACATCAGCGCCTCTTGCGCACGTAATATCTGCGTGGCCCGGATCAGTTTACGTGCGGCCTCGCGCTGCAAGGGCAGTCGCTCTGAGTCAGTGCCGGCCTGGGCGATACGCGAGTGGTAGTCGCTGAGCACCTGCTTGAAGTCGCCATTGACGGCCAAGGCAATTGCACGCGACGGCCGGAACCGCTCGAAGTGCTGAGTCAGGTCGTTGCCCCACACACAGCGGCAATGATGCTTGAGCCTGTATCCCCAGCGGTTGAGGTGTTCAGGCGCCAGTACTTCAGTGCGGTAGCCGATGTCGAAGTCGATCTTAATGACCTGCGGATGCCGTTGCTCCAGGGCGCACCGCAGCGCCTCCAGTCGCGTCAACACAGCGGCTGCAGGGGGCTCGCTTAGCACCAGGGTGAGGTCCAGGTCAGAGACGCCGGGGCAGGCATCACCTCGGGCCACACTGCCGTATAGATAAACACCATCCAGAGCCCACGCCGGCGCGGACAGGGTCGCGCAGACATCGGCCAACACCGCCTGAAACTCGAGCTGCACCGGGCCGCTGGGGGCAGCCTGGATGAATCCCTGCGCGTCGACGCCAAGGGGACGTTCGGTACTCATAGGCATGGCACGGTTCCTGTTCTCGGGCCACAAAGCATGCCATCTTTCAACCCGTTCGACTGCCTCGATAGGCCTAAAACCCCAAGGGCTTTAAAAACATCTGGACACGAACAACCGTGAACTTTCTTACAGTTCCCGGATTCCTTTCCTATGCGAAGTCATCACGCCCCCGAATCCAGTGGGCGCCGCGCGATAATAAGAAGACGCGCGGGCGTCCGGTAGGTGTGACTGTGGCCCGAAAAGGTGCGCTGATCATCGCGGACGACTTGGCCAACGCCGTATGGCGCGTCACGCGCAACAAGTAGGCCACGATGGCAGGGGTGTGCTGGGCGGCGTGATCATGGCCGTTCGTATCATCCTGACGGGCGCAACGCTCGACACCTGACGGGAGGTTCATCGATGACCATGGCGCGTGACGCAATTGCATTACCCGAAACCTTCGATTTGCCTGGCCAAACCCTGCGCTGGGGGCACCTCGGCACGGCAGGACTGGCGCTGATGAGGGTGGGGATCGGCTGAATTAAACGCATTGACATGGTTGCCTCAGGCAATTATATACTTGCTAAAGGCCACCATCAGAGCGCGCACCATGTCCACTCCCCTGCTTGTTCAGCGCGCCGGTATCGTGCGCGGCTTCAACCGTTTCTATACGCAGCAGATCGGCGTGCTGCAGGAACACCTGCTGCACAGCGACTTCTCCCTCACCGAAATCCGCGTGATGTACGAACTGTCCTCACGCGGCGACCTGACCAGCACCGACCTCTGCCAGATGCTTAGTCTGGATGCGGGTTACTTGAGCCGGCTGATCAGCGGATTGGAGAAGAAGGGTTTGATCCAGAAAGTCCGCTCGATCACCGATGCGCGTGCGGTGCAACTGCACCTCAGTGACCTGGGCCGGTCCGTCCTGGCCCCGCTGGAACAGCAAACCCAGCAAGAAGTCATTGCCTTATTGAGTGCCTTGCCCGAGCCGCAACAACAGCAATTGACCGCAGCCATGCAGCGCATTCAAGCGTTGCTGCAAGGCACCGCCCCGAGCTACCTGTTGCGCGACCCGCTACCCGGCGACATGGGCCTGGTGGTGCAGCAGCAATCGGCACTGTATGCGCGTGAATACCAATGGAACTGGGAGTTCGAAGCACTGGTGGCGGAGATTGTCGCCAAGTACCTGCGCGAGTTCGACCCGCCCCGCGAGCGCTGCTGGATCGCGGAGAAGGATGGCGCGGTGGTGGGTTCGGTGTTCGTCGTGCGCCGTGACGACAGCACCGCCCAGTTGCGCATGCTCTACGTCGACGCGAGTGCGCGGGGCCTGGGTATCGGCCAGCGCCTGGTCGACGAGTGCCTGCGCTTTGCCCGGGATGCCGGGTACACGCGCATGATGCTGTGGACCATGAGTGCACTGACCGACGCGCGCAAGCTCTACCAGAAAGCCGGTTTTGAGCTGATTGAGGAAGAGCCCACCCTCAGTTTTGGCCAGCCACTGGTCAGCCAGACCTGGGCGCGTGCGCTGTAGTGCGGGGCTCGGACGACTCAAGCCCCGCCGCGTTTACAAATCAGTGATTTCCTTGTGGCGCGGCACCAGGCTCTTCATCACGCTCCAGGCCACCAGATACGCCAGCGCACAGATCGCGAACATGATCATGTAGCCGGTGTGGATATCGCCGATGGACTTGTAGTAGTCGAACACCCAGCCGCCAACCTTGGTCATCACCACCCCGCCCAGGCCGCCGGCCATGCCGCCGATGCCGACCACCGAGGCCACGGTTTTCTGCGGGAACATGTCGGACACGGTGGTGAAGATATTGCACGACCACGCCTGGTGCGCCGACGCGCCCACGCCGATCAGCAACACCGGCACCCAGAAGCTGATGTAGCCCAACGGTTGCGCCAGCAGCACCACCAGCGGGAACAGCGCGATGACCAACATGGCTTTCATCCGGCCGTCGTAAGGCGCATCACCACGCGCCATGAAGTAGCTGGGGAACCAGCCGCCGCCAATGCTGCCGACCATGGTCATGCTGTACAGCACCGCCAGCGGCATGACGATATCGGCGCCTTTCATGCCGTATTGCGCCGACAGGTAAGTGGGCAGCCAGAACAGGAAAAACCACCACACGCCGTCAGTCATGAACTTGCCGAAGGCAAAGGCCCACGTCTGGCGATAGGTCAGCAGCTTGAACCACGAGACTTTTTTCGACGCCGCGCCTGCAGCCTGCGCGGTGAACGGCTGTGCGCTCTGGTCACTGCGGATGTAGGCCAGTTCCTCGGCCGACAGACGAGTTTGCTGATCGGGTTTTTCATACACCGCAGCCCACACCGCGACCCAGACAAAGCCGAGCATGCCGATGACCATGAACGCGGCTTCCCAGCCCCACATCCCGGCGATCAGCGGCACACAGATCGGCGCCAGGATCGCGCCGACGTTGGCGCCCGAGTTGAAAATGCCGGTCGCCAGCGAGCGTTCTTTCTTCGGGAAATACTCAGCGGTCGCCTTGATCGCAATCGGGAAGTTGCCCGCCTCACCGATCGCCAGCACCGCGCGGGAGAGCATAAAGCCCGCAATCGATACCGGAATCACCGCCAGGCCAATCGCAGCGCTCACGGCCGCGATCCCCTCGCCCATCGGCACCGCGAACGCATGCATGATGGCGCCGGTGGACCAGATGGCAATCGCCATGACGTAAGCCGCCTTGGTGCCGATCTTGTCGACAAACCGCCCGGCGAACAGCATGGAAATCGCATAGACAAACTGAAACACCGCCGCGATGTTCGCGTAATCGGTGTTGCTCCAGCCAAATTGCGTCGACAACTGCGGCGCCAGCAGGCTGAGCACCTGGCGGTCGAGGTAGTTGACGGTGGTGGCGAAGAACAGCATCGCGCAGATGGTCCAGCGATAGCTGCCTACCGCTTGGCCAACGCGCTGGGCGTTGATGGGCTCGTTCAAGTTCATGGCATCACTTTTTATTTTTGTTAGATAGGACACATGTAACGTCATATGTCGTCGTACAACTGCGACTTTTATATCGGGCGCCCTCCGCGCTGTCAATCTGAAAGATTGCCGTTTATCTAGGTGTTATGCGGATACAGCGATGAGCATGAAAATCAGGTTGTAGGACGACAAGCCCGAAACACCACGCTCGGGGCCTCACCGGGGACATCGTCGAGCACGCCCCAGCGTTGCATGCCAATCTTTTCAAGGACCCGAATCGACATCCTGTGATCAGGCCGCACCAACCCGAACACTTCAGGCAAATCAAGGGTGTCGAATGCCTGCGCCAGCGCATCGCGGCCCAGCTCGGTGGCGTAGCCCTGCCCCCAGGCCTCGACGGCAAAGCGATAGCCCAGGTTGATGCGCTGCTGCGTCAGGTAATGCAGGGGCGCAACTCCCCCAAAGCCGATGACGTGCTGCGGCGCGTCCCGCAGGGCAATGGCCCACCAGCCGTAGCCCTGGGCGGCCCAGTGTTCGCGCCAGCGGTTCAGCAGGCGTTGCGCGTCTGCAAGACAGGTCATGGGGCCGGCGGGATTGAACAGGTTGGTCTGCGGGTCGCCGAAGATCGCGAACAATCGCTGCACGTCTTCAGGTTGCGGTTGGCGATAGATCAGGCGGGAAGCGATGACAGGCATGGGGTTGACTCCCTTGGGAACTCATGAAGTTCAACTCATCGGCACAAAAACGCAAATAGGGGTGAATTATTTGGTGTCCGCTTGTATCTCAACTGACAGAGCGGTGCCATCGTAGCGATGGCACCACCCCAGTTCAGTTTCAGAGTGGTCCGCATGAAATTACGTAAGAAAAGCGTCAAACCCATCGGGTTGAAAGACATCACCATCGTCGACGACGCCAAGGTGCGCAAGGCGATCACCGCCGCTGCATTGGGCAACGCCATGGAATGGTTCGACTTCGGCGTATACGGGTTTGTCGCCTATGTGCTTGGCAAGGTGTTCTTCCCCGACGCCTCTCCCAGCACACAAATGATCGCCGCACTGGCCACCTTCTCGGTCCCCTTCCTGATCCGTCCCCTGGGCGGCCTGTTCTTTGGCTCGCTGGGCGACAAATACGGGCGGCAAAAAGTCCTGGCCGCGACCATCGTGATCATGTCCCTGAGCACCTTCGCCATCGGCTTGATTCCCGGCTATGCCTCGATCGGCATCTGGGCGCCGATCCTGCTGTTGCTGTGCAAGATGGCCCAAGGCTTCTCAGTGGGCGGTGAATACACCGGCGCCTCGATCTTCGTCGCCGAATACGCCCCGGACCGCAAGCGCGGGTTTCTCGGCAGTTGGCTAGACTTTGGCTCCATCGCCGGCTTCGTGCTCGGCGCCGGCGTGGTGGTGCTGATTTCCAGCGTATTGGGCGAAGCGGACTTCGAAGCATGGGGCTGGCGTCTGCCGTTCTTCCTGGCCCTGCCCCTGGGCCTTATCGGCCTGTACCTGCGCAATGCGCTGGAAGAAACGCCGGCGTTCCAACAGCACATGGACAAACTCGAACAAGGCGACCGCGAAGGCCTGACCCACGGCCCAAAAGTGTCGTTCAAGGAAGTCGCCACCCAACACTGGCGCAGCCTGCTGACCTGCATCGGTATCGTCGCGGCCACCAACGTGACCTATTACATGCTGCTCACGTACATGCCGAGCTACCTGTCGCATAACCTGCATTACAAAGAAAACAGCGGCGTGCTGATCATCATCGCGATCATGGTCGGCATGCTGTTCGTGCAGCCGTTCATTGGTTTTATCAGCGATAAGATCGGCCGCAGACCCTTCATCATTGCGGGCAGCATCGGCCTGCTCTTCCTGTCGATCCCCGCGTTCATGCTGATTACCAGCGGCAAGATCGGCCTGATCTTCAGCGGCCTGCTGATCCTGGCCATCGTGCTCAACTTCTTTATCGGTGTGATGGCATCGACCCTGCCGGCGATGTTTCCCACGCACCTGCGCTACAGCGCCCTGGCCAGTGCGTTCAACGTCTCGGTGCTGATCGCCGGCGTGACCCCGACCGCAGTGGCCTGGTTGGTGGAAAGCACCAACGACCTGTACATGCCCGCCTACTACCTGATGGTGTTCGCCGTGGTCGGCCTGGTCACCGGCCTGACCATGAAGGAAACCGCCAACAAGCCCCTGCGCGGCGCCGCTCCGGCCGCTTCGGACATGGAAGAAGCCAAGGAACTGCTGCAGGAACACCACGACAATATCGAGCAGAAAATCGAAGACATCGATGCCGAAATTGCCGAGTTGGAAGCCAAGCGCAATAACCTTGTGCAGCAGCATCCACGGATCAACTGAAACCTGACCGTTCGGGGCGGGCCGACACCGCCCCCAACGGGATTCACCCCATCACTGGCGTGTTCACGCGTCAGCGCAGCACAATCATTACGGGGCAATCGAGCGCGATGCCGGCGCACCAATCTTTCTCCCGCGATGGCCGCCTTTTCGGCGCGCCGTGCGCGTTGGGCTCGTGGACGATGCTGTTCACACGGCCGATTAGCTGCATCTTTATCGCTAACTTGACGACGCCTGAGCGGCGCTCGCCGCTTTACCGCGCAGCGCCGCAATATCGCGTTTGGGCGGCACGCCGAACAGTCGGCTGTATTCACGACTGAACTGTGAGGGGCTTTCATAACCAACCTTGAAGGCTGCGCTGGAAACATCCTGGTGTTCGTTCAACATCAAGCGTCGGGCCTCGTTCAAACGCAGCCACTTCTGATATTGCAGCGGGCTCATCGCCGTCAGTTGACGAAAGTGATGGTGAAAGGTAGCGGCGCTCATTTGCACTCGCGCGGCCAACTCATCCACACGCAGCGCCGCGTCGTAATTGAGCTTCAACCAGTCGATAGCCTTGGCAATGCGATAGCCCTGACCGTCAACCGAACAGATCTGGCTCAACCGGCCGGCCTGATCGCTCTTCAGCAGTCGGTAATGAATCTCGCGGCTGATCAGCGGGGCGATTACCGGTATCGCTTCCGGCTCATCCAGTAATGCCACCAGGCGTGCGAATGCCGCGAGCATGCCATCGGTGACCGCACCAATCCCCACGCCCTTCATCACCGGCCGCTCACGCATCGGCGGCAGCTCACGCTGGGCGATCAGTTCGGCCAATATGCGCAGATCCAGCTTGAACGTCAGCCCCAGGCACGGGTGTGCTGGGCTGGCCACCCGCACCTCTGAATTGGCCGGAATATCCAGCGAGGTGAGCAGAAAACGCGACGTGTCATACGGGTACCCCTCGCCGCCCACCCACAACTGCTTCTCGCCCTGGGCGACGAGGACGATGCACGGCTCGACCATGCACACCACCGGCGTGGAGGGATGCTCACGGCGATAAAGGCCCAGCCCCGGAATGGGCATGGCGAAGTCACCGGGTGTCGATATCCGCGAGCCGATGGCCTGCACCAGCATTGCCAGGGGTGAATGATTGTCCGTCATAACAGGCTCTTTCGTTTATTCACTGAACTGTAACGCGTCAGTTCTTGGCCGTCCCCAGCGAATCTCAAGACTCAGAGGATCAGGCAAGTAATCCAGCGGAACGCACTACAGAACCCTTGGCGGCATCGGGAAAATGGGCGAACTCATTTCACCAAGGAACCGCCAATGAAAAGCCTCTTGCTCGCCCTGGGTTTGCTGGTGACGTCTTTTTCCTCACTGGGAGCCGACATGTCCAACGGCGCAAACAACTTCTACACCAGCAACAAGGTGACCGTAGAAAAGGTCACCTTCAACAATCAATACGGCATGCAGGTCGTGGGCAATCTGTTCGTGCCCAACCGCCTTGCCCCCACCTCAAAAAACGCCGCGATTATCGTCGGCCACCCAATGGGCGCCGTCAAAGAACAGAGCGCGAACCTCTACGCCACCAAAATGGCCGAAGAGGGTTTCGTCACCCTGTCCCTGGACCTGTCGTTCTGGGGCGAAAGCGCTGGCTCGCCACGTAACGCGGTGCTGCCCGAACTGTATGCCGAAGACTTCAGTGCCGCCGTGGATTTCCTCGGCACCCGGCCAATGGTGGATCGTGAGCGCATTGGCGTGATTGGCGTCTGCGGCAGTGGCAGCTTCGCCATCAGCGCAGCGAAGATCGACCCGCGCCTCAAAGCCATCGCCACCGTCAGTATGTACGACATGGGCGCCGTCAACCGCAACGGCCTCAACCATGCGGTCACGCGCGAGCAACGCCAGCACGTCTTGTTTCAGGCAGCCAATCAGCGCTATGTGGAGTTCCAGGGCGGCGAAACCCTCTACACCGGCGGTACACCGCAAGCACTCACCGGCAATGCCGTGGGGGACGAGTTCTACGACTTCTACCGCACGCCGCGCGGCGCATTCACCCCTACCGGCGCCTCCACGCAAACCACTACCCGACCGACGCTGACCAGCAACGTGAAGTTCATGAACTTCTACCCGCTCAACGACATCGACACGCTCTCACCGCGCCCGCTGTTGCTGATTGCCGGCGCCCACGCGCATTCGCGCGAGTTCAGCGAGGACGCCTATCAACGCGCCGCCGAGCCCAAAGAGCTGGTAATCGTGCCTGACGCAGGCCATGTGGACCTCTACGACCGGGTCGACCTTATCCCATTCGCAAAACTCACTCGCTTCTTTAACACCTACCTGAAGTGACCCTCTCGACGTGCGGCCTCACTGCCGAGGCCGCGCTGCGCAACACAGGATTCAAGTCATGACCGCTACCTCTACCGCGCAACGTTGGGGCGCCGTGCTCGCAATGTCACTGGCAGCCTTTGCCCTGGTCGCGTCCGAGTTCATGCCCGTGAGCTTGCTCACCCCGCTGGCTGCCGACTTGGGTATCACCGAAGGTCAGGCCGGCCAAGGTATCTCCGTTTCGGGGCTATTTGCCTTACTGACCAGCCTGCTCATCGCCTCAGTCGCAGCGCGGGTAGATCGCAGATGGCTGCTGATTTCACTGACCGTGCTGATGATCGTCTCCGGAACGGTGGTGGCATTCGCACCGAATTATCTGATCTTCATGCTGGGACGTGGGCTGATCGGCGTGGCCATTGGCGGCTTTTGGTCGCTGTCCGCCGCTACGGCAATGCGCCTGGTGTCCGCCCCCCTGGTGCCACGAGCATTGGCGATGATCAACGGCGGCAACGCATTTGCGATGGTGATTGCGGCACCACTGGGCAGCTTTCTAGGCGCATTGATCGGCTGGCGTGGGGCCTTTTTCTGCGTAGTACCGGTGGCCGTGGTGGCCGTGGTATGGCTGCTGCTGAGCCTGCCGTCGATCAGAACGCAGGCAGTTGGGAAAACCATCAATCCAGTGCGTTTGATGAAGAACAGGCCAGTGGCTTTGGGCATGGTCGCCGTCAGTACGTTTTTCATGGGCCAGTTCATGCTGTTTACCTACCTGCGCCCGTTTCTGGAAACGGTGACCCACGTCAGCGTCTCCATGCTATCGCTGATCCTGTTGGTGCTGGGCCTGGCAGGTCTGGCCGGCACTTTCCTGATCGAACGCTTCTTGAAAAACGGCCTGTACCCGACGCTAATCGTGATCCCGTTGATGATGGCCGCCGTCGCGATCGCATTGGTCATGGTAGGCCGTTCGACGCTGATGACCACCGTGTTGCTCACCCTATGGGGGCTGATGGCCACTGCCGCGCCTGTGGGTTGGTGGACCTGGCTGGCGAGAACCCTGCCCCACGACTCCGAGGCTGGCGGCGGGTTGATGGTAGCGATTATCCAGTTGGCAATTGCCTCGGGGGCCATCGCGGGCGGCTGGGTGTTCGACCTGCGTGGCTACCAGGCCACGTTCGAACTAAGTGCCGCAGTGCTGGGCGCGGCGGCCGTGCTGGCTTGGGCGGCCGGCCGCGTGGCGAAACAACCGCGACCCACTTACCGCGACAGCAGGCCGCAAGACAACCGAAATCCACACGAAGCACTGCGCGCCCGCACCGCCACCCACCGCACCTGAAGCGCTCATTTTTTGCGCAAGGCGGCCGATAGCCTGTCACCCCCCCCCGACATGCAGCTGCGCCCTGCGGGAATCAATGCCAAATACCCTCGCCCCGATCGTTCGTAACCTTTCCCAGCGCACCAGCCTGTCGCTGGCGCGCACGTCGCTGTTCCAGTGCGTGGCGCTGCTCGCCTGCGTGTTTGCAGCGGCCAGCTATTCGCTGGTGTACCTCGCCCACGAGCTGGACCGATTCGAAGACAGCGAAAGCGCCTTCTACACCCGCAAGGCGGTGCATTCCCTGGAAAAATCCCTACGCCTGACCGTCAAGGATTACGCGTTCTGGGGCGATGCCTATAAATACCTGCACGTTACCGTGGACACGGATTGGGCCTATGCTCGCGAAAACGTGGGGCCCACGCTGTTCCATGATTTTGGTTTTCAAGGCGTGTTTGTCGTCAACGACCTGGACCGCACGGTGTACGCGGTGGTCGATGGCAAATTGCAACCGATTGAGCTCACCGAATGGCTCGGCCAGCCCATCGCGGCGATGCTCGAACAAGCACGCGCAGGCGCCACGACGGACACACCGGTCACGAGGTTCATTAACGTGCGCGGCAGCCCCACGTTGGTGGCGGCAGCGGCGATAACGCCAGGCACTGACCCCACCGTGATAGCGGACGGGCGAAAAGCCTCCGTATTGTTCTTCATCGATATCCTCAACAGCGCCAAGCTGACCGAAATCGGTAACGACTTTGGCGTCGATCACCTGCATATCGCTAAACCCGATGAAATCGGCAAGACCTTGTTGTTCGCCCTGAGTGATAACGGCGCCGCCGGCAGCCTGCATTGGCAGCCCGAGCGGCCCGGTGTGCGGTTAACGACTGTTGGCCTGCCGCTGCTGGGTCTGGCTGCGCTGCTGGTGTGCCTGATGAGCTGGCTGATTATGCGCCGCACCACGACGGACGCCCAAGCCCTCGATACCAGCCACACGTCGCTGCAAGACAGTCAAAACGCGCTGGCCACCAGCGAAGCGCGCTTTCGCGATGTGGTGGAAGCCAGTTCGGACTGGGTCTGGGAAATAGACGACCTGTGGCGCTTCACCTATCTGTCGGAGCGCTTCGAAAGCGTCACGGGCCTGGACCTCCAGGCCTGGATCGGCGCCCCCCTGCACGCCCTGCTGGACACCGATGACGGCGCCCTTTCGCAGTGGCCAGGTACGCCGCACTGAACGAGTCCCCCGCCGCCGTGGTGTCTACCACCGT
>NZ_JAKNRV010000146.1:0-12509 GCF_023072625.1 Pseudomonas emilianonis | reverse complement strand
GTTGATGGAAGACCGCGCCTTCCTGCGCGCCATCCTCTATATCACCCTGACGGCATTGTGCCTGTCGGCCATGGGCCGCCGAGGCCTGGCGCCGGTGCTGACGCCGGTCAACGACTTCATTCTGCGCAACGCACTTGGGCGCCGCTGTCCTTGAGGGTGAAATACACATGGCCGGAAGCCGGGCGGGCGAGGTTGGAGATCTCGCCTTCGACCCAGATATTGGTGAACACGTCTTCCAGCAACACCCGCGCACGGCCGTTGAGTTGGCTGACAGTCAGGACCTCGCGGTCCAGGCCCAAGCGGGTGAACGGGTCTTTAATCATGGAAAGAGATCTTTAGTCATGGGCGGCAGTTTATAGGCATTCGCGCAAGGTTTGACAGAATTGCTCCACCAGCGCGCTGGGCGCGTGCGGGTAGGCCAGGGCCACGGTGCTCAAGCAGTCCGGATCGGCCAGGGGCAGAAAATGCACCGCGGCCGGGGCAATGTCCTGCATCGATTTTGGTAACAAGGCAATACCGAAGCCGGCCTGGATCAACTGCAACTGCGTGGTCTTGCGCGACATGACCCGCGCAGGCTTGGGGAAAAATCCGGCACGCATGCACAACTCGGCCGACAGATAGCTCAGCCCGCCGCGCTGGGGATGGGGGACCGAGATAAACGCTTCGTCCCTGAGTTGCGCCCATTCGACCGGCGCCTGGCTGCGCGCTAACGGGTGGTTCGGCGGCACCGCCAGCAGTAGCTGCTCACTGTATAAAGGCACTACATGCACGCCTTCGCGCTGGCGCAGCACTGGCAGGCGCAGCAGGCCGACTTCCAGGCGACCGTCGGCGATTTCTTCCAGTTGGGCTTCGGAAGACAGTTTGGCGATATCCATCGATACGCCGGGGCAACGCTCCAGCCAGGTGCTGATGCCGCGCAACAACGGGCCGCTCATCGGCACGGTGCTCGAATGGCTCAGGCGCAGGGTGCCGACTTGGCCGTTACCCACTTGTGTCGCCATCTCGCTGGCCTTGTGCAGTTCAGTCAGCAGGTTGCGTGCCCTGGGATAAAAGGCTTCACCGGCGGCCGTCAACCGAGGCTGGCGCGCGGTGCGTTCGAACAACGGGGTGTGCAGTTGGTTTTCCAGCGCTTTGATCTGCCGGCTCAGCGCCGACTGCGCGACAAACAGGCGCTCGGCGGCGGCGCTGAAGCTGCCGCTGTCGGCGATTTCGACGAAGTAGCGCAGTTGGCGGGTGGAAATCAAGACTCATGCCTTTTCGAGATGGGTAGAGGGCTTTGAAGATATTAGTCGCAAGTCTCACCGATGGCTAAAGTGATGGACATCTCTTTCAAGGAATTACCCATGAGCCCGGTTGCGCTGATGAGTCAGTGGTCGTTTGGCGGTATGGATTGGCTGGTGATCGGCCTGGGCATTGTCCTGGCCTACATCGTGTTTGGTATCGCCGGGTTCGGTACGGCACTGGTGGCGGGGCCGATCCTGCTGGTGTTCATGCCGCTGTCGAAGATCATCCCGCTGCTGGTGCTGCTGGATTTTGTCGCGGCCTTCGGCAACCTGCTGCAATCGCGACGGGATGTGAACAAGCCGGAGCTGTTGCGACTGCTGCCGTGCATGGCGATCGGTTGCACCTTGGGCGTGGTGTTTTTGCTCAACCTGCATTCGGATCTGTTGCTGCTGTTGATGGGCCTGTTTATCAGCGCCTATGCGATTTACAGCTTGGCGGTGAAGGCTCGGCCGGCGCAACTGGCGGCGGGCTGGGCGATTCCCATGGGCACCGTCGGCGGCTTGTTCGGTGCGTTGTTCGGCAGTGGCGGCTTTTTATATGCGATCTACCTGAGCAGTCGTTTGCCCAAGGATGCCGCGCGCGCCACGCAAAGCGCGTTGATCAGTTGCAGCACCGTGGTGCGCCTCAGCCTGTTCCTGATCGCCGGGGTGTATGCCGACATGCCGCTGTTGCTGCTGGCGGTTTGCCTGTTGCCGGCGATGGCCCTGGGGTTGTGGTGCGGGCGCAGGCTGACGCTGCGCATGTCCCGTGAGGCGTTTGTGCGATTGGTGACGTGGCTGGTGCTGGCCAGTGGCATTGCATTGATTGGGCGGTACTTGAGTACTTGACCTGATTTATTCAGGGATTAAGCTGCCAGCCTTCAGGGCCTCTTCGCGAACAAGCCCGCTCCCACAGTTGACCGCATTTATCCTGCAGGATCGCGGTCGAATGGTGGGAGCGGGCTTGCTCGCGAAGGCGCCAGACGCTACACCGCAGGACTCACAGGCCCCATGAACTCCCAAAGCATCCTTGTCCCGAAAATCTCCACCTTGCCCGTCCACGAACCCCGCGCCCGGGCGGTCGTGCGTTGGCTGGTGCGCAAGAACATCATCAAGGAAGAGCTGACCACGTGCGGGCGCACCGGTAATCGCATGGCTTACGCCCTGGCGGATGGCGCCCGCGCCGTGGTACTGCACCCCGAGGCGCTGCCGTTCAACGAGCCGGTCAATGGCCTGGAAATCATCTACAAGCGTTGCATCTATACACCGGCCAAAGGCTTTCTCGAAGAAGCCGGCTGCCCGGAATGCCTCAAGGAAGTCGGCGAGGCGCTGTTCGACAGCCTGGAAGACTGGATGCCAGGCCACACCGACAACTTCACCTGCCCGCTGTGTGGGCATGAGGATGACATCAACGGCTTTCTGTTCCTGCAGGAATGCGGGTTTTCCAACCTCGGATTCATCTTCAACAACTGGGCCGAGGCGGGTTTCAAGCAGAGCTTTATCGACGAATTTGCTGATTGGTTGGACCAGAAGATCAGTTGGGTCAAAGTCGAGCTTTAATCCATCTATCAGTATTACCAAGTTTGTCAGAGTTTTACGTTGAGACCTGAGGGGTGTCTGAGTATAATGGCGCGCTTCCATTTTCCCGCTCGGGAGCCCCCGCGATGCTGCGTATCAGCCAAGAAGCTCTGACATTCGACGACATTCTCTTAGTGCCCGGTTATTCCGAGGTGCTTCCTAACGAAGTCAGTCTCAAGACCCGCCTAACCCGTGGCATCGAGCTGAATATTCCCCTGGTTTCCGCTGCCATGGATACCGTCACTGAAGCCCGTCTGGCCATCGCCATGGCTCAGGAAGGCGGCATTGGCATCATTCACAAGAACATGACCATCGAGCAGCAAGCTGCCGAAGTGCGCAAGGTCAAGCGTTACGAAGCCGGTGTGGTCAAGGACCCGATCACCATCGAAGCTGACGCCACCGTGCGTGAACTGTTCGAACTGACCCGCCTGCACAATATCTCCGGCGTTCCGGTGCTGCACAATGGCGACCTGGTCGGCATCGTCACCTCCCGTGACGTGCGTTTCGAGAACCGTCTTGAAGTCACCGTCCGCGAAGTGATGACGCCTAAAGAGCGTCTGGTCACGGTCAAGGAAGGCGCTGACAAGAACGACGTGCGCGAACTGTTGCACAAGCACCGCATCGAGCGCGTGCTGATCGTCGACGACAAATTTGCCCTCAAGGGCATGATGACCGTCAACGATATCGAAAAAGCCAAGGCTTACCCGCTGGCCAGCAAGGATGACCAAGGTCGTCTGCGCGTCGGCGCGGCAGTCGGCACCGGTAAAGACACCGGTGATCGCGTGGCGGCACTGGTCGCTGCCGGCGTGGACGTGGTGGTGGTCGACACCGCTCACGGTCACTCCAAGGGCGTGATCGACCGCGTTCGTTGGGTCAAACAGAATTTCCCTGAAGTCCAGGTAATCGGCGGCAACATCGCTACCGGCGCTGCCGCCAAGGCCCTGGCCGACGCGGGCGCGGATGCGGTCAAGGTCGGTATCGGCCCTGGCTCGATCTGCACCACGCGTATCGTCGCGGGTGTGGGCGTGCCACAAATCAGCGCCATCGCCAACGTCGCCGAGGCCCTCGAAGGCACGGGCGTTCCGTTGATCGCCGACGGCGGTATCCGTTTCTCCGGTGACCTGTCCAAAGCCATCGTCGCCGGTGCTTCCTGCGTAATGATGGGTTCGATGTTCGCCGGTACTGAAGAAGCCCCGGGCGAGATCGAACTGTTCCAGGGCCGTTCGTACAAGGCCTACCGCGGCATGGGTTCGCTGGGCGCCATGTCCCAGGCGCAAGGCTCTTCCGACCGTTACTTCCAGGACTCCTCGGCAGGCGCCGAGAAACTCGTTCCGGAAGGCATCGAAGGCCGTGTGCCGTACAAAGGCACCCTGAGCGCGATCATCCATCAACTGATGGGCGGCCTGCGTTCCTCGATGGGCTACACCGGTAGCGCCGACATCGAAGAAATGCGCACCAAGCCAGAGTTCGTGCGGATCACCGGCGCCGGTATGGCCGAATCCCACGTCCATGACGTGCAGATCACCAAGGAAGCGCCGAACTACCGCGTAGGTTGAGGCTTCCAGCATAAAGTTAAGTAACCGGGGCTGTCTTATGCAGCCCCGAGTTGTTTCTGATTCATTAGACGAGACTGATCTCATGGCCCTCGACATTCACGCCCACCGTATCCTGATCCTCGATTTCGGTTCCCAGTACACCCAACTGATCGCCCGTCGCGTGCGTGAAATCGGCGTGTACTGCGAACTGCATCCGTTCGACATGGACGACGAAGCGATCCGCGAATTCGCACCGAAAGGCGTCATCCTTGCCGGCGGCCCCGAGTCTGTACACGAAGCCAACAGCCCGCGCTGCCCGCAAGCCGTATTCGACCTGGGCGTGCCGGTGTTCGGTATCTGCTATGGCATGCAAACCATGGCCGAGCAGTTGGGCGGCAAGGTTGAAGGTTCCGAGCTGCGTGAATTCGGTTATGCGCGTGTCGACGTGGTCGGCAAGAGCCGCCTGTTGGACGGCATCGAAGACCATGTCGACGCCGACGGCCTGTTCGGCCTCGATGTGTGGATGAGCCACGGTGACAAAGTCACCAAGATGCCGGAAGACTTCCACATCCTGGCCAGCACCCCGAGCTGCCCGATCGCCGGTATGTTCAACGATGAGCGTGGTTACTACGGCGTGCAGTTCCACCCGGAAGTGACCCACACCAAGCAGGGCGGTCGCATCCTGTCGCGTTTCATCCTCGATATCTGCGCGTGTGAAGCCCTGTGGACCCCGTCGAAAATCGCAGAAGACGCGATCGCCAACGTGCGTGCCCAGGTCGGCACCGACAATGTGCTGCTCGGCCTGTCCGGCGGCGTCGACTCCTCCGTGGTAGCCGCGCTGCTGCACAAGGCCATTGGCGACCAGCTGACCTGCGTATTCGTCGACAACGGCCTGCTGCGCCTGCACGAAGGCGAGCAAGTGATGGCC
This sequence comes from Pseudomonas emilianonis, assembly GCF_023072625.1. Taxonomy (NCBI): domain Bacteria; kingdom Pseudomonadati; phylum Pseudomonadota; class Gammaproteobacteria; order Pseudomonadales; family Pseudomonadaceae; genus Pseudomonas; species Pseudomonas emilianonis. Next base: position 7,206 of record NZ_JAKNRV010000146.1, on the reverse strand, counting down.
ATGTTCGCCGAGAACATGGGCGTCAAGGTGATCCGCGCCAACGCCGAGGAGCAGTTCCTCAACAACCTGGCCGGCGAGTCCGACCCGGAGAAAAAGCGCAAGATCATCGGCCGCACCTTCATCGACGTATTCGATGCCCAGTCCAACAAACTGGACAACATCAAGTACCTCGCCCAGGGCACCATCTACCCCGACGTGATCGAGTCGGCCGGCGCCAAGAGCGGCAAGGCCCACGTGATCAAGTCCCACCACAACGTAGGTGGCCTGCCCGAGGAAATGAACCTCAAGCTGGTCGAACCGCTGCGCGAACTGTTCAAGGACGAAGTCCGCCGTCTCGGCCTGGAACTGGGCCTGCCCTACGACATGGTCTACCGTCACCCATTCCCGGGCCCGGGCCTGGGCGTGCGCATCCTCGGTGAAGTGAAGAAGGAATACGCCGACCTGCTGCGTCGCGCCGACCACATCTTCATCGAAGAACTGCACAAGGCCGACTGGTATCACAAAGTCAGCCAGGCGTTCGTGGTGTTCCAGCCGGTGAAATCGGTAGGCGTGGTCGGCGACGGCCGTCGTTACGCGTGGGTCGTGGCCCTGCGTGCGGTGGAAACCATCGACTTCATGACCGCCCGTTGGGCACACCTGCCCTACGAACTGCTGGAAACCGTCAGCGGCCGTATCATCAATGAAATCGAAGGTATTTCGCGCGTGACGTATGACGTGTCGAGCAAGCCGCCGGCGACGATTGAGTGGGAATGATCCTGCCCTAGCAGGTAAATGCTGAACAACAAAACCCCGGCCATGTGCCGGGGTTTTGTGTTTCTGGAATAGGGAAGATCAACGCCCTCACCGCCGCGCGATATCCGAAAAGTAAAACTTATCCAATGTGTGCCGCGACTCGGTGTACTCGAACTGCCGCCCGTCCTGCAAAAACGTCTGGTTGCTCACCACGATCACATGGCTTTGACCCTCGAGGTCGAGGTGCGCCTGGTCGTCTTTGCTGCGGGGCAGGGCTTCGATGGTGCGTTGGGCGTAGCTGATGTGCAACTGCAACGTCTGCTCGATGAAGGCGTAGATCGATTGCTCGGCGATGTCGCGGTCCAGGCCGGGGATCAGGTCGGCGACGAAGTGGTTGATGTCGAGGATCACCCGTTTGCCGCCGATGCGCCGCACCCGTTTGATGCGGGTGATCAGGCTGCCGGGTTCGGCCTCGAGGTGCTGCAGCAGCGAACCTTCCAGCGGGAACTGGGTGAATTCGACGACGTCGGTGCGTACGTCATCGCCCAGGTCGGCGTGGGTTTCGTGGAAGCTGACGATGCCGCCCAGTTGGAACTCGATGGGGTTGGGCGACAACACAAACGTGCCCTTGCCGTGGATTTTTTGCGCAAACCCACGTTCCTGCAACTGCTCGATGGCCCGCCGCACGGTGCCACGACTGGCCTGGTAGGCATCCATCAGTTCGGTTTCAGAGGGAAGACGGGTGCCGCGTTGCAGGCGTTCAGTGGTGATGTTGGCAAGCAGATCGGTATAGATCTGGTTGTATTTGCTCATGGGAATGGCTCTGTGCCGCGTTTGCGTTCAAGGCAGGAACCTTAGTGGCACGGCTGGGGTTTGTCCATTGGGCCCGTGGATATCTGTGGTCTGCGGGGCGGCCAGGCCTACAAAAAATAAACAACATGTAACTCGTACAGACGAGTTGTTGCTTTAACTCGTCTGTACGAGTACTTTTGCCTTCGGCGTGCTGCCAATGACTGCCCTCAAATAAAAAAATCAAAGTGGAAACCAAGCATGAGCCACGACTATTCGAACATCGCCCGCGAGATTCTCGAGAACCTCGGGGGCCGCGACAACCTTGAGCAAGCTGCCCATTGCGTGACCCGCCTGCGCCTGGCGCTCAAGGACCCGAGCCTGGTCAACGGCAGCGCGTTGAACCAGGTCGACCTGGTCAAGGGGTCGTTCTTTACCGGCGGCCTGTTCCAGGTGGTGATCGGCCCCGGCGAAGTGGAAAAGGTCTACGCCGCCCTGCGCGAACAGACCGGCCTCGCCGCCGCCACTATCGCCGACGTCAAGAAGAAGGGCGCCGACAAGACCAACGCCATGCAGCGCCTGGTGCGGGTCTTCTCCGATGTGTTCATGCCGATCCTGCCCGCGCTGATCATCGCCGGCCTGTTGATGGGCGTGAACAACCTGATGGGCGCCAAGGGCATGTTCATCGAAGGCAAGACGCTGCTGGAGGCCTACCCGAACCTGGATGGCCTGTGGAGCCTGATCAACCTGATGGCGAACACCTCGTTCGTGTTCCTGCCAGCGCTGGTGGGCTGGTCGGCAGCCAAGCGTTTTGGCGGCAGTGAAATCCTCGGCATCGTGCTCGGCCTGATGCTGGTCCATCCGGACCTGCTCAACGCCTGGAACTACGGCAAGGCGGTGGCCGGTCTCGATGGCCAGAGCCTGCCGTACTTCGACATTTTCGGCTGGTTCAAGATCGAGAAAGTCGGCTACCAGGGGCAGATCCTGCCGATCCTGATGGCGGCCTATGTGATGAGCGTCATCGAGAAATGGCTGCGCGCGCGAGTGCCCAACGCCATTCAACTGCTGGTCGTGCCGATCACCACCATCGTCGTCACCGGCGTACTCGCGCTGGCGATCATCGGCCCGGTGACCCGTCACCTCGGCATCCTGATCACCGAAGGCGTGGTCACCCTGTTTGACCTGGCGCCGATGCTCGGCGGAGCGATTTTCGGCCTGCTGTATGCGCCGCTGGTGATCACCGGCATGCACCACATGTTCCTGGCGGTGGACCTGCAACTGATCTCCACCCAGGGCGGCACGTTTATCTGGCCGATGATCGTCATGTCCAACCTGGCCCAGGGCAGCGCCGCACTGGCGGTGTTCTACATGACCCGCAATGCGCGGGACAAAAGCATGGCCTCGACTTCCGCCATCTCCGCGTATTTCGGCATCACTGAGCCGGCGATGTTTGGGGTGAACCTGCGCTTCAAGTTTCCGTTTTATGCCGCGTTGCTGGGCTCGGCACTGGGCAGCATTTTCCTGTCGCTGAACAAGGTGCAGGCCTCTGCCATCGGGGTCGGTGGCTTGCCAGGGTTTATCTCGATCGTGCCGCATGCGATCCCGATGTTTGTGATCGGGATGGTCATCGCGATGGTCGTGCCGTTTGTTTTGACCTGTGCGTTGAGCATGAAGATTGTCCGGCCTGGGTATCGCGTTGCCTGAATTACCGCCTTCGCGAGCAAGCCCGCTCCCACAGTTGAAATGCGTTCCCCCTGTGGGAGGGGGCTTGCTCCCGATGAGGCCCGAGCGGCTGGTACAAAATTTTACTGAAGGGACCCCCATGCAAAATTGGCAACACTCGGTGATCTACCAGATCTACCCCAAAAGCTTTTACAGCCACGCGGGTAACGCCACCGGTGACCTGCTGGGTATCGTGGACAAACTCGACTACCTGCAATGGCTGGGCGTCGACTGCCTATGGATCACCCCGTTCCTGCGCTCGCCGCAGCGCGACAACGGCTACGACATCAGCGACTACTACGCCATCGACCCGAGCTACGGGACCATGGCCGATTGCGACCTGCTGATCAGCGAAGCGGCCAAGCGTGGCATCAAGCTGATGCTCGACATCGTGGTCAACCACACCTCCATCGAGCACGAGTGGTTCCAGCAGGCGCGCAGCAGCCTCGACAACCCGTACCGCGACTTCTATATCTGGCGCGACCAGCCGAACAACTGGGAGTCCAAGTTCGGCGGCTCGGCCTGGGAATACGAAGCGCAAACCGGGCAGTACTTCCTGCACCTGTTCGACCACACCCAGGCCGACCTGAATTGGGACAACCCCAAGGTGCGCGCCGAGGTGTTCAAGCTGATGCGCTTCTGGCGCGACAAAGGCGTGGGCGGTTTCCGCCTGGACGTGATCAACCTGATCTCCAAGCCCGCCGACTTCCCCGAAGACGCCAGCGACGGTCGGCGTTTCTACACCGACGGTCCGAACGTGCACGAATACCTGCAGGAAATGCACCGCGAAGTCTTCGCAGGCCATGCCCTGATCAACGTCGGCGAGATGTCGTCCACCAGCCTGGAACACTGCATCCGCTACTCGCGGCCGGAGTCGAAAGAGCTGTCGATGACCTTCAACTTCCACCACCTGAAAGTCGACTACCCGAACCTGCAGAAGTGGGTGAAGGCCGACTTCGATTTCCTGCAGCTCAAGCAGATCTTTTCCGACTGGCAACTGGGCATGCAGGCCGGTGGCGGTTGGAACGCGCTGTTCTGGTGTAACCACGATCAGCCACGGGTGGTCTCGCGCTTTGGGGATGACGGTGAGCATCGTGTGGTCTCGGCCAAGATGCTCGCCACGGCGCTGCACTTCCTGCAGGGCACGCCGTATGTGTATCAGGGCGAAGAGTTGGGTATGACCAATCCGGGCTTCGACAAGATCGAGCAGTACCGCGATGTCGAAACCCTCAACATCTACCGCCTCAAGCGCGATGCCGGTGAGTCCGAGGCGTCGAGCATGGCGGCGATAATGCAGAAGTCGCGGGACAACGGGCGCACGCCGATGCAGTGGAATGCCCACAAGCATGCCGGTTTCAGTAGCGGTGAACCGTGGATCGGCATCCCGGCCAATGCGGCGCAGATCAATGTCGACAGCCAACGGGATGACCCGGATTCGGTGCTGCATCACTACCGCAGCCTGATTGCCCTGCGTCGCCAGGAGCCGCTGATTCAAGACGGCGTTTATCGCGAATTGTTGCAGGACCATCTCCAGGTCTGGGCCTACCTGCGCGAAGGCCATGGCGAGCGCCTGCTGGTGCTGAACAACTTCTACGGCAAACCCTGCGAAATCCGGCTGCCCGACAACGTCCTCAACGCAACGACGCGGCAGCGCCTGCTGATCAGCAACTACCCCGATTGCCAGGCAAGCACGGGCACGCTGGCGTTGCGGCCTTACGAATCCTTCGTGCTGCACCTCAAGGACTGACGCCTGGAGCGTTGTAGCAACGGCCGAGCGCGACGCTAAGCAGGAGATTAATTCCCCGTGTGGGAGCACCGGGCGCTTCACAAAAAACATAATAAAAATATCGGAGTACTGCATGAAAAAAACAATAAAGCTGGGCCTAGTGGCGTCGTGTCTGAGCTTGCCGTTCGGCGCTCAGGCCCTGGAGTTTTCCGGTTACTTGCGCAGCGGCGCGGGGACTTCAACCGGCAGTGGCAAGCAGCAGTGTTTCCAACTGCCGGGCGCGCAAACCAAATACCGTTTGGGCAACGAATGCGAACAGTACGGCGAACTGGAGCTGCGCCAGGACCTGCTGACCCTCGACGACGGCTCCGTGCTCAGCGTCGACGCCATGGCTTCTCTCTACAACAAGTACGACCGCGCGCTTAAATTCCAGGGCGAAGACAACGGCTCGGCGCGCATGCCGCAGATGTATGCACAGTGGTCCAACCTGCCCAGCCTCAACGGCGGCTCACTGTGGGCGGGGCGGCGTTACTACAAACGTAACGACATCCATATCTCCGACTTCTACTACTGGAACCAGAGCGCCACGGGCGGTGGCATCGAGGACGTACTGATTGGCGACCTGAAATACAGCTACGCGCTTTCGCGCAAGGACAACCTGTACCAGAAGGAATACGCGACCCGTCACGACTTCAACGTGGCCGGCTTCAAGACCAACCCCGGCGGCGAGCTGGAACTGGGCTTGAGCTACATCGAAAAAGCCGGAGGGCGTGACGCCAACAGCGGTTGGGCGCTGACCGCGCAACATGTGCAAACACCGTTCCTCGGCGGCAAGAACAAGTTCGCCCTGCAGTACGGCGAAGGCCCCGGCACCGGCCTCGGCTACACCGGCAATACCGCCCTGGATAGCAGCAGCAAAAGCTACCGCGCCGTGGAGTTCTTCGACTGGCAGCTCACTCCGCGTTTCGGTGGGCAGATCGAGGCGGTGTACCAGAAGGATATTCGCCCCGGCAGCCAGGACCAGACCTGGATGTCCATCGGTGTGCGCCCGGCATATGCGATCAGTGAACAGTTCAAACTGGTCACCGAGCTTGGCCATGATCAGGTCGACGCTACCGGCGGTACACGCAAGCTGAGCAAATTCACCTTTGCCCCGACCTGGTCGCCCAAGGGCCCGGAGTTCTGGGCGCGCCCGGAAGTGCGTCTGTACTACACCTATGCGACCTGGAACGAAGCGGCCAAGCGCGCGGCGAATGAGCTGGCGGCGGGATCGGCGTTGTCCGACACCGGCGCCTACGGCACTGCGCGGCATGGCTCGAACGTCGGTGTGCAAGTCGAGTACTGGTGGAAGTGAATCTTCGGATGTAGACAGGCTTAAATGTGGGAGGGGGCAAGCCCCTCCCACATTTGATCTTTGTCACCTCGGGATTTGTATCCACCCAATGATTTTTACAGAACAAAACAGCAGGTGACGTCATGACCGCAACTCAACCCCTGGAATTGCTTGCGCCCTTGTCGGGTGTGCTGCTGGCACTGGACAAGGTCCCCGATCCGGTGTTCTCCAGCCGCCTGATCGGCGATGGCCTGTGCATCGATCCCACCTCGCCGACCCTCTGCGCGCCATTGACCGGGGTGATCAGCAATATCCAGGAGAGTGGCCATGCGGTGAGCATTACCGACGACAACGGCGTCCAGGTGCTGCTGCATATCGGCCTGGACACCGTGAACCTGGCGGGCAAGGGCTTCAGCCGATTGGTCGAGGAAGGCCAGTGGGTGGTGGCCGGGCAGCCGCTGATCGAGTTCGATGCCGACTACGTAGCGCTCAACGCCCGCAGCCTGCTGACCTTGATGCTGGTGGTCAGCGGCGAGCCGTTTGCGCTACTGGCGCCGGCCAGCGGCCTGGTCGCGGTGGGCCAGCCGCTGTTGCGCCTGTCCTCAGGTGAGGCGGCCGAAACAATGGACGAGGAGGAGGGCGATGCACTGTTCTCCAAGCCACAGACGCTGCCCAATGCCAACGGTTTGCACGCGCGCCCGGCGGCGGTGTTTGCCCAGGCGGCGAAGGGGTTCAACGCCAGCATTTACCTGCACAAGCAAACCCAGAGCGCTAACGCCAAGTCGCTGGTGGCGATCATGGCGCTGCAAACCGTGCAGGGCGACACCTTGCAGGTGAGCGCGGCGGGAGAGGATGCCGCCGCGGCGATCAAGGCGTTGGTGGCGCTGTTGGCCGAGGGATGCGG
>NZ_JAKNRV010000145.1:0-12536 GCF_023072625.1 Pseudomonas emilianonis | reverse complement strand
GCGCGATCCAGCATTTGGCCGGCATGAAAGACTCCAAGGTGATCGTGGCGATCAACAAGGACGAAGAAGCACCGATCTTCCAGGTGGCTGATTACGGCCTGGTGGCGGACTTGTTCGAAGCCGTACCTGAGTTGGAGAAGCTGGTCTAATCCAGTCGCTTCACTTATAAAGAGCCCGGTCTTGTGACCGGGCTTTTTATTTATCGGAGCACCTCGCCATGGAACTGCGCCCCTGGGCCGTACTGCTGGGTTTCACACTGTTGCTGCCGACCTTGTCGCTGGCCGCTGGCAAATGCGAGCGCCTGGTGGTGACCGGCAGCCCGGATGCGCCGCCTTTGCTCTGGCGCGACCCCCAGGACCCCACGCACCTGATCGGCGCCACCGCCGACATGCTGCAGCAAGTGGCCCAGGACCTTGGGCTGAAAATCGACCTGCTCTACGGCGGCACGCGCTCCCAGGCCTTGGATGAAGTGCGCAGCGGGCGCATGGATCTGCTGGCCGATGCGCCGTTGAATCTCGGCGAACTGGAAACCCTCGACTACATCCATCCGGCGCTGGTGCAGACCGATTATCTGGTCTGGACCCGCAAGGATTCGGCGCTGGCCTATACCACGGCCACCGACCTGCACGGCCACAAGGGCGCGGTGTCCGAACGGGCACGGTTGAGCCACGACTTTGAAACCTTCGCCGCCCAGCAATTGACCCTGCAACGCCTGCCCGCGTTAACTCCGGCGTTCCAGAAACTGCTGCTCGGGGAAGTGGACTACGTACTCGCTGGGCGTTACTCCGGCATGGCCATGGCCGAGACCCTGGGCATGAGCAATGACCTGATTGCCCACGACGTACCCGTCGATCAGCCTGGCCTGTACCTGGCGATTTCCCACAACTCCGCGTGCAATGATCCATGGCTGCGCGGACAGCTGGCGAAAAAGATGACAGAATTGTCCGGGTCTGATGTGGCGCAAGCTGCGCTGCAGCGCAATCTGGAGCGCTGGAAAGCGCAATTGCAACAACCCGTCGGCACCCCAACAAAGTAGGGATTTTCAGTGACTTTTCGACCTCTTTTAGCGGCACTCGCCGTCGTTGCTCTGGCGGGATGTGCAGCCGATCCTGCGCCGAATGAACAAATACGCCTCACCCAGCAAGCCTTGGAACAAGCCAATGCCGTGGGTGCCAACCCCGATGAATCGCCTGAGCTGAAACTGGCCGAAGGCAAACTCACCCAGGCCCAGGCCGACATGGCCGACCGGTCCTACAAGCACGCGCGCATGCAGGCCGAACAGGCCGAACTGGATGCACGTCTCGCCGAAGCCCAAGTGTTGACCCGCAAGAGCCAGGAACAACTGAACGTGCTCAATACCCGTATCACCCGCCTGCGTAAGCAATTGCAGTTGGGAGAAGCCCAATGAGCCCGATGATCCGTGGTTTGAGTTGTATCGTGCTGCTGGGCAGCGCGGCCCTGGGCGGTTGCGCCAGCCACCCGAATGGCGAGCAGGCCCTGCAACAGGCGGGCAGCGACTTCCAGAAGGTCAAGGAAGACGCCAATGTGCTGCGCTTCGCGCCCAAGGACGTGATCCGCGCCGGAGAGTCCCTGGCCCGTGCCGATCGCTTGTCCAGCTACTGGGGCAGCGGCGCCGACGTGGTGCATTACGCCTACCTCAGCCGGCGCTACAGCGCGATCGCCCGCGAACACACCGAGCAGGCACTCAACCAGGAACACGGTGCCAAACTCGAACTGGAACGCCAGCGACTGCAACTGGCCCTGCGTGAAAGCAAGCTGATCAGCGTGCAGCAGCAAGGCAAATGGCTCGAAGAACAGATCGCCAGCCTGGCCACCACCCAGACCGATCGCGGCTTGGTGATGACCCTGGGCGACGTGTTGTTCGACACCGGCGAAGCCGAATTGAAAAACTCGGCCAACCGCACCGTACTGAAAATCGTCCAGTTCCTGCAACTGAACCCCAAACGCATCGTGCGTATCGAGGGGTACACCGACAGCACCGGCGGCGAGCAGGAAAACCTCCAACTGTCCCGTGACCGCGCGCAATCGGTGGCCGATGTGCTGGTGGACCTGGGCATCGACGAAAAACGCATCCAAGTCGAAGGCTATGGCGACCAGTACCCGGTGGAGGCCAACGCCTCCGAGCGCGGCCGTGCGCAGAACCGGCGGGTAGAGATCGTATTCTCTGACGCAAAAGGCCAGCTCGGCGCCGCCCGCTAGGCGCCTGGCGCAAGCAAAAAGTGGGAGGAGGCTTGCTCCCACATTTTTTTCGGGTGTACCCGAAACTCCTCAGGCCACCCTTACAGTTTTTTCTATCACTGCCGCCCGCGCTCGACTATTGTGGCAACTGTCCCCGTACACTTCTAAACTGTGCTGGTATGTTTCACACAAAAATAAAATACCCGTGAAATCGAGTGCTGCGTCATGACCAATCTGTTGCTTTACCAACGTATCGCCCAGCAACTGGCTGAGGATATCCGGCGCGGTGTCTATCAACCGGGCGAACGCGTGCCCTCGGTGCGCAAGATGAGCTCCCAGCTCAACGTCAGTCATGCCACGGTGTTGCAGGCCTACGCCAATCTGGAAGATCAGGGCTTGATTCGTGCGCGGCCGCAGTCCGGGTATTACGTACACCAGACACCGGCGCTGACAGCGCCGACGCCGGATATCGCCCGGGTCGAGCGCCCGGGGTTGGTGACCCGCAGCAGCATCATTCAGCAAGTGTTGGTGGAGTCGCGGCGCGAAGGCGTATTCCCGCTGGGCGCGGCCGTGCCGAGTGTGGATTACTTGCCGGTACGTGCACTGCACCAGCAGTTGGCCAAGGTCACGCGCTTCCAGAGCCCACGGGCGTTCAGCTACATGTTCAGCCCAGGCTTCGAGCCGTTGCGCCGCCAGGTGGCGATCCGCATGCGCGATGCCGGCGTGGTGGTGGACCCTTCCGAAGTGGTGATCACCCACGGCTGCGTTGATGCGTTGCAGATGTCGCTGCGGGTGCTGACGCGGCCGGGCGACCTGATCGCCGCCGAGTCACCCACCTATTACGGCTTGCTGCAGTTGGCGGACCTGCTGGGCCTCAAGGTTATAGAGATCCCCAGTGACCCCGCCACCGGTATGAGCCTTGAAGCCCTGCAATTGGCCGCCAATCAGTGGTCGATCAAGGCCTTGGTGCTGACCACGCGCCTGAGCAACCCGTTGGGCGGCACCATGCCCGAGGAACGGCAGAAACAATTGCTGCGCCTGGCGTCGGATTTCGATATCCAGATCGTCGAAGACGATATCTACGGCGAACTGATGTTCGAGCTGGGTCGCACCAAAGCCCTGAAAGCCTACGATCGCCTTGATCGCGTGATTTATTGCTCGAGCTTTTCCAAAACCTTGTCACCCGGCGTGCGCATTGGCTGGATGATTGCCGGTAAGTATCAGCAGGAAATCCAGCGCTTGCAGATGTTCAGCACGCATTCGGCGTGCAGCGTCACCCAAATGGGCGTCGCCGCGTACCTGGAGAACGGCGGTTACGATCGGCACCTGCGTTACATCCGCCAGGAATATCGCAAGAACCTCAGTGCTTTCCAACTGGCGGTTCAGCAGTATTTCCCCGAAGGCACCCAGATGACCCGTCCGACCGGCGGTTTTATCCTGTGGGTCAGTTTGCCGGGGCGGGTCAATACCCAGGAACTGCATGTGCGTGCATTGCAACAGGGCATCAGCATCGCACCGGGGTTGATCTTCAGTAATACGGAACAGTTCAACCACTGTATTCGTCTTAACTGCGGCACGCCGTGGAACCGCGAGGCAGAGCGGGCGCTGATGACCTTGGGGATGCTCGCCAGTCAGTTATGCCAGGAGACCGCCGCCGGTTTTTGAGGTTCGCCAATCAGACAACTCTGATAGCTGGCTGATCACCGCGCTTGTCATGCTGCCCTCAACAAGCGAGCATATGGCCCTCTGCCGTTAATGCTGTTGGCAATATGACTTCTATTTTTCGCGCTGTTTTAGTGATTAGCCTGTTCAGCCTGAGTAATGTCGGCGCCACGCTGGCGGCAACGCCTGTGGTCAACCCCGCCCCGGCCGCGAGCACCGATCAGAAAACGCCCGCAAAAAAACCGACCCCGGCCAAAAAAGCCTCGGTCACGAACAAAAAAAACACGCCGGTAAAAAAACGCGCGCCGATTGCGAGCAAGTCCAAGTCCGCCCGTGAAGTGGCCCAGACCCAATTGCCACCGGCACAGTTGGATTTGTCCCTGCCCTCCGACATGGTCAGGCACTTGCAGCCCATCGGCAGCATGCCCGCGCCCAAAAACGTACCGTTGTTGCCGCCAATGTTTGGCGAGAAGCCGTCTGACAACAGTGCATTCCAGATCAACGGCCGCCTGCTCAGCAATGAGATGAGGCTGCAACTGCGTAACGAAGAACGGCGAGACGTGGAAGGCGCGGCGCTGGATTTCGAATTCAAGCAATAAACTTTTCCTACGTAGGTGACGTCGACACTCGACCATCTGTCGCAGACTGGTCAGTCACTTTTGTTTTCTGCGAAAAACCCCTGTTAGACCATTTTAAAACGGCTGTTTAAGGGCGTACTCTAGCCCGGCCATACCTATTGAGCCGTCGAGGACCTGCTGGTCATGAAATGCCGTGAAGGCTGTGGCGCTTGCTGCATCGCCCCCTCCATCAGTTCACCGCTGCCGGGAATGCCTCAGGGCAAACCCGCGGGCGAACGCTGTCTGCACCTGTCGGTCGAACACTTATGCCAGTTGTTCGGGCAACCGGAACGGCCGGCGGTGTGCAGTGATTTCAAGGCGGATATCGAGGTCTGCGGCACCGACCAGGCCGATGCGATCAGGTTGATCGGCTGGTGGGAGCAGATGACGGCGGCTTGATGGGCTTTACTATCGGAACTTCAACAATAAGGAATACAACAATGGGTTCGCTGAAACGAATGGCTGTGTTGTGCGGTTTTACAGTGTTATTTGCTGCCACTGCTCAGGCTGAGGATTGGCAAGTCGCCAAGGATGAAGACGGGATCAAGGTGTCGCTGAGCGAAGTCGCCGGTTCCAAGTACAAGGCGTATCGCGGTGTGACAGTGATCAAGGCACCCGTGGCCAAGATCGAGGCCTTGCAGCAAGATGCGGTCGGTGCCTGCGCCTGGATTCATGACTGCAAGTCGCAAAAACTGCTCAAGCTGGAAGGCGACAAGAGCTGGACTTACACCCAATTCAAGGCACCGTTCCCAGTGACCGACCGCGATTCGATCCTGGAAATCACCACGGCCAAGGCCGCCGACGGCAGCGTGACCCGCACCCTGCTGGAAGTGCCGACCTATCAGCCGGAAGTGAAGGGCTACGTGCGCGTGGCCCAGGTCGAAGGCTACTGGAAACTGGTGCCTAAAGGTGCCAATGAAACCGAAGTGACCTACCAGGTACACACCGAGCCAGGCGGCAGCGTGCCCTCGTGGTTGGCCAACAAGTTTGTGGTGGACGCCCCGTTCAACACCTTGAAAGCCCTGAAGGAACGCGCTGAGAAGTAAGCGCAGTTGATCCGGTGCCTGCGACCTTGAGTGGAACGTTTGCCGAACCCTCAAGGTCCAGATAGAAGTAAGCCCACACACGGGTTCTATCGAGGAGGCACCGATGCAAAATTGGCAGATTACCTTCGTTGATGATCACGGCGTGCAGTCCGTGGAGCGGTTCGCCTGCGACCGCAAGCCGAGCCTCGAGGATGCGGCACACATGATTCGCAACAAGCTGGTGCCGGTGGCCGCCGAACTGGACCTCAATGATCTGGACGGCCGCAAACCCGAACCGACGGTCAAGATCCTCAAAGACCAGAACAGTATCCAGATCCTCGACATCTCTCCCGCCGCCTGAACATTCCCTGTATGCCATTCAAGCGCCTCTGGTGGAGGTGATAGCTTCGCGCTACTCTGCAAGTGAGATCAGCGAATGAATCGCTAAGGTCTGGTCTTGTCAGCTACATGCTTGTTTTCCAGCGGTGATGTCATTGTCGTAGCCCCCGCGCCAGTACGGCGCCGGCTAGGGAAGCACGGAAAGTCTATCCATCGGTTTGAGGAGGACGTTTCATGAGCACAGCCTATCAAGAAGACATCAGCACCAACGTTCTGCGCCGCATGAAAGAGGGCGGCTTCGATTTTTCACGGTTCCACCCCATCGAGTTCTACGCCATTTTCCCGGACGAGGAACGGGCGCGCAGGGCTGCGGGTCGATTTCGTGGCGAGTCCCTGAATGCCCAGGTCAGCGCGCGCGACGATGGCGCCTGGTACTTGGAACTGAGCAAGATCATGTTTGCAACCTACGACGGCATAGGAGACTTCGAGCAAGACTTTGAAGCGGTGGTCGAGCCGCTGGGCGGGATCATCGAAGGATGGGGCGTCAAGCAGGAGGTGCGTGGGTTACCCATGTAGCAGTATGAGAAACACAGCGTATCGGCTGACCTTTGGGTCGGCCGATTTTGTTTGTGGCGTCTGAAAGCGGGCGAAACTTGCGCTGTATTTTCAGACAAAAAAAAAGCCACCCGAGCAGGGTGGCCGAAAGGGAAGACCGAAGGAGTCGGTCGGTACACGAGGGCACACGGTACCGATTGCGCGATGGATTGGGCTGTAGGACGGGTCCTGTTCAGCAGATGGTGGTGATTATCCGCAACGCTGGCCGGGCATTGAAATCAACTCTGGCTATGCTGTTGATAGTCAAAGCCCGCATTGTGATGAAGCGTGCGGCCGGACGCTGGGCATTCTACGCACCAGGATGGTGCTCTTAGCTCTCCGTTATTATTTAACTCACTGATTTTTAAGTGTTTATGCCGCTGGCACGGGCCTTGCGATGATTCTCGCGTCCGGGTGACAAGGAGTACGGCATGATCCGCACTTATTACGACGAAATGTACGATGGGGCAGGGCAGGTTCGCCCCCATTACCGCGAGTTCGCCCGCTGGTTGGCTGAAACCCCTGCTGAATTGCTGGCCCAGCGCCGGCGCGAAGCCGATTTGCTGTTTCACCGCGCCGGGATCACCTTCACCCTTTACGGAGATGAACAGGGCACCGAGCGCTTGATTCCCTTCGACACCATCCCGCGCAGCATTCCGGCCAGTGAATGGCGGATTGTCGAACGTGGCTGCATTCAGCGGGTCAAGGCGCTGAATATGTTTCTCGCCGACCTCTACCATGAACAACGCATCATCAAGGCCGGAATCATCCCCGCCGAACAGGTGCTGGCCAACGAGCAATATCAGTTGGCAATGCAGGGGCTGAATCTGCACCGCGATCTGTATTCCCACGTCTCCGGCGTCGATCTCGTTCGCGATGGCGACGGCACCTACTACGTGCTGGAGGACAACCTGCGGACCCCGAGCGGCGTCAGCTACATGCTCGAAGACCGCAAGATGATGATGCGCCTGTTCCCCGAGCTGTTCGCGGCCCAGCGTATCGCGCCGATCGACCATTACCCCAACTTGCTGCTCGACACCCTGAAAAGCTCGAGCCCCCTGGATAACCCGAGTGTGGTGGTACTGACTCCCGGGCGTTTCAACAGTGCGTTCTTTGAGCATGCCTTCCTTGCCCGGGAAATGGGCGTGGAGCTGGTGGAGGGCGCCGACCTGTTCGTGCGTGATGACCGCGTCTTCATGCGCACCACCGACGGCCCCAAGGCCGTGGACGTGATCTATCGGCGCCTCGACGATGCATTTCTCGACCCGCTGGCCTTCAACCCGGACTCCATGCTGGGCGTCCCCGGCCTGCTTGCCGCCTATCGTTCGGGCAACGTAGTGTTGGCCAACGCGATCGGCACCGGGGTGGCGGATGACAAGTCGGTGTATCCCTTTGTCACCGAGATGATCCGTTTTTACCTGGATGAAGAACCGATCCTGAAGAACGTTCCGACCTTCCAATGCCGTAAGCCCGACGAACTGTCCTACGTACTGGCTAACCTGCCGCACCTGGTGGTCAAGGAAACCCAAGGCTCCGGCGGCTACGGCATGCTCGTCGGTCCGGCCTCCAGCGCGGCGGAAATCGAAGCCTTCCGCGCCCGTATCAAGGCCAAGCCCCACGCCTATATCGCACAGCCGACCCTGTGTTTATCCACCTGCCCGACCTTTGTCGAAAACGGTATCGCTCCGCGTCATATCGACCTGCGCCCGTTCGTGTTGTCCGGCAAGGAAACCCGTGTGGTGCCCGGCGGCCTGACCCGCGTGGCCTTGCGCGAAGGCTCGCTGGTGGTCAACTCGTCCCAGGGCGGCGGCACCAAAGACACTTGGGTGGTTGAGGACTGATGCCATGTTGAGTAGAACTGCCTCGGATTTGTACTGGATGTCGCGCTACCTGGAACGTGCGGAAAACCTCGCGCGCATGCTCGACGTCAGCTATTCGCTGTCGCTGATGCCCCAGGACGGGCGCGGCGACGGTTTGCATGAATTGGCCATGCCGTTGTTGATCACCGGCACCCTGGAGGACTACCACGAACGCCACGGCGAACTGCACGCCGAGCGCCTGCTGCACTTTTTCGCGCTGGACGCGGCCAACCCGGCCAGCATCTACAGTTGCCTCGGCGCTGCGCGGGCCAGTGCCCATGCCGTGCGTGGGCGAATCACCGCCGACATGTGGGAAAACATCAACGCCACCTGGCTGGATATCCGTGATATCGCCCAGCAGGGCTTGAGCCGCTACGGCATGAGTCGGTTCTGTGAGTGGGTCAAGGAGCGTTCGCACCTGTTTCGTGGGGCGACCTACGGCACCATCATGCGCAACGATGCCTTCCGCTTTATCCGCCTGGGCACGTTCATCGAGCGCGCCGACAACACCCTGCGCCTGCTGGATGCGCGCTATGAAATGGCCGGCGACCAGGCCGAAGCGGTCAGCGATGGCACGGCCCACGCGTACTACCAGTGGAGTGCCTTGTTGCGTGCGTTGTCGTCGTTCGAGGCTTACACCGAGATCTACCGCGACGCCCCTGGCTCCCGGCAAGTGGCGGAGCTGTTGCTGTTACGTGCCGATGTGCCGCGCTCGTTGCGGGCCTGCAGCGAAGAGATCGACCAGATCCTCGCCAGCCTGCCCGGCCTCAACGGCCGCCCGGCCCAGCGCCTGGCCGCCGAAATGGACGCACGCCTGCGCTTTACCGCGATCGACGAAATCCTCGAGGAAGGCCTGCACGCCTGGCTGACCGACTTTATCCCCTTGGTCCGCCAGTTGGGCGACGCCATCTACAGTTCCTACCTGGAGGCGGCATGAGACTCTCCATCAGCCACGAAACCACCTACCACTACGACGATCAGGTGCGCGCAAGCATCCAGTACCTGCGTCTTACGCCCCACGACAGCGAGCGCCAGCACGTAATCAGTTGGCAATTGGACCTGCCGCGTCCGGTGCGCGCCCAGGTCGACCCGTTCGGCAATATCCTGCATGTGCTGACGATGGACGAGCCCCACGACGCCATCATTATTGGCGCCCGCGGCCAGGTGGATATCGACGAGTTGCGCGAGGCTGAGCACGAGAGCCAGTCAGCCTTCCCGTTCCTGCGCAGTACACGCCTGACCGAGCCTGACGAAGCCTTGCGTCGCTTTGCCGAGCAGCATTGCCATCAGCGCCGCGACCGCAGCGCCCTGATCGACCTGATGCACGCGCTCAACCATTCGATGGTCTACACACCTGGCGCCACCGAGGTCGACACCAGCGCCGCCGAGGCCTTCGCGGGGCGTGCGGGTGTCTGCCAGGACCACACCCACGCGTTCCTGGCCTGTGCGCGCAGCCTCGGGATTCCAGCGCGGTATGTGTCGGGGTATTTGTACACCGAGGACAGCACGCACCTGGCCAGTCACGCCTGGGCCGAAGCCTGGCTGGACGACGCCTGGTACAGCTTTGACGTGACCAACCAACTGGCGCGGCCGGAGCGCCACCTGAAACTGGCCGTGGGCCTGGATTATCTGGACGCTTGCCCGGTGCGCGGCATGCGTCGCGGCGGCGGGCATGAGCAGATGCATGCCAAGGTGTTTGTGGCGCCGACGCCGCTGGTTTTGGTGCAGCAGCAATAACTCAGGGCTGCTGCTTACGTCCGGCCATATGCTTCAAATACCCCACCAACAACGCTAGCTCGCTGTCGGGCAACACCCCGGCGGCGAAGGCCGGCATTTTCGCCTGGGGCCAGCGGCGCAGGCTTTGCGGGTCGCGGATATAGCGCTTGAGGAAATCGCCGCTGAAATATTCGGTGGGGTTGTAGGGAATGTTCAGGTCCGGCCCCACCTGGGCATCACCAGCCCCATTGAGGCGGTGACAGGCCATGCAGTTTTTCTGGAACAGCACAAAGCCTTGGTTGACCGGATCATCCGCACTCAGCTTCGGGTCGGGCAACAACGCCGGAAAGCGCTCGGCGACCGTCTGCAACTGCTTGATCCCGGCGATCTGGAACGGCCATTGCTCGGGGCTGATGTGCCCGGCCTGAGGGTTCGTCCACACCAGGTAGAACGGCCCGGCACTCGGTTTGCCCTCGGCCAGCGCGGGCCACGGCTGGGTGGGGTCTTCCACCGCCAGCCAGGCGCGGGCGCCGTGTGTTTCCAGCAAAGGTGCGGCGCTCAGTTCGGCGGCGAACCCATCGAGAGCAACGGCCTGCAGATGGTTTTCCGCCTGCAGACCCGGTAAGAGTACTGCCAGCGGGACTGCGCGATACGTCATGTTGCGCTTGTAGGAAACGTCATCAACGATATCCACCGTCTGTGCATCGGGGTGCTTGAGCAGGTCGGCGGTCTGCCAGGTCTTGCTGGCGTGGTCCAACTCAATGGTCAACTGCGCGGCGGCAGCGGGCAGGGCGAGGAACACGGCGAGGAGGGCGAGGATCGATTTCAAGAGGGAGGCCCGGTGCGAGAGGGAATGGCGCCTAAGATACCGGAAATTTCCCAGGCAAAACGGCAGCCCCTGCAACAGGACCGCTATTCGCAATGTCCCGGCAGGCGCTGCCAAAAACGGAAATCCTGATGCACAGAATGAGGTGTGTGATTCGTCAGCCAAGAACCTTGGTCAGGTTGGGCAGGATCAGAATCAGTGTGGTGGCGAACAGAATAAGTCCCGCCTGACGTACTTTCGAATGCTTGAACATGGCTGACTGCCTTTTGTTGTTATTCCTGAGCGTCAAATGCGTGCCGGTTTATTTCAGTATCGCAACGTGACGTGTCACTTTTCTTACGGTCGCTCCAGCAAAACCCGGCAGCAACTTCCTACTGAGTGAACCTTAGAGCCCTCGTTCTGCCTGGCTTAGATCCATTTCGTATCACCTGGTCGTATATTTTAGTTAAATAAGTATGAGGCCTATCGCCATCTTGACGCCAATGCCTTGGCTAGACCGCTAAAACGATTAATCAAAGGATTGCACTCACCCGCTACCGTTCGTCCGAGCGAGGGGGTCAAAAGCAATGAGCGCATCCGTCATTGAAACCGTGTCAATCGGGCCTAAGGTAAGGGCACACCTGCACAGCGGTTCGAGGACGTCATGACCCAAGCTTTGATCTTTGATGCGATACGCACGCCCCGGGGCAAAGGCAAGGCCGACGGTGCCTTGTACAGCGTCAAGCCGGTAAACCTGGTGGCGGGTTTGCTGACTGCGCTGGCCCGGCGCAGCGACCTCGACACCCGCCAGGTGGATGACATCGTCCTCGGCTGCGTCACCCCCGTGGGGGACCAGGGCGCCGACATCGCCAAGACCGCCGCGCTGGTGGCGGACTGGGACGTCAGCGTCGCCGGTCTCCAGGTCAACCGCTTCTGCGCCTCGGGCCTTGAGGCGGTGAACCTGGGGGCGATGAAAGTGCGCTCCGGCTTCGAGGACCTGGTGGTGGTCGGTGGCGTCGAGTCGATGTCCCGCGTACCCATGGGCAGCGATGGCGGCGCCTGGGTGCTCGACCCACAAACCAACCTGCACAGTCATTTCACGCCCCAAGGCATTGGCGCGGATTTGATCGCGACCTTGGAAGGCCTCAGTCGCCAGCACGTCGACGCCTTCGCCCTGCATTCCCAGCAGAAAGCAGCCAGGGCGCGCTCAGACGGTTCCTTCAACAAATCGCTGATCGCGGTGCAGGACCAGAACGGCATTGTGCTGTTGGACCACGATGAATTTATCCGTGCCGACTCCACGCTCGAAGGCCTGGGCAAGCTCAAGCCCAGCTTCGAGATGATCGGGCAGATGGGCTTTGACGCCACCGCACTGCGGGTCTACAGCCATGTCGAGCGGATCGACCACGTCCACACCCCCGGCAACAGCTCCGGTATTGTCGACGGCGCCGCGTTGATGTTGATCGGCTCGGAAGCCAAGGGCCGCGAGTTGGGCCTGCAACCGCGGGCGCGGATTGTCGCCACGGCGGTCACCAGCACCGACCCTACGATCATGCTCACCGGCCCCGCACCGGCCACACGCAAGGCGTTAGCCAAGGCCGGGCTTCGCGTTGAAGACATCGACCTGTTCGAGGTCAACGAGGCCTTCGCCTCGGTGGTACTCAAGTTCATCAAGGACATGCGCATCGACGCCGCCCGGGTCAACGTCAACGGCGGCTCG
>NZ_JAKNRV010000144.1:0-12592 GCF_023072625.1 Pseudomonas emilianonis | reverse complement strand
GGCCTTCGTTGCGAAACTCGGCGAGGGTCAGGCTCCAGGGGCCTACCTGCACCTCGCCGGCCACCCGCTCGCCGATGCCGCTGTCACCGCGAAACAGTGCGGCGTCGGCAAAGTACTTGGGCATGAAGCCCAGGGGCACCAGCAACAGCAGGACGTTTATGTGGAAGCGCCATTTCAGCCAAACGGCTCGCAGCGGCGAAGGCGTTGCAGCAGCGAGCTTGCTCATCGGTTGCCCTCCGAAGTTTCAGCCTGCATGGCCGGGATGGATGCCGGTTGGCGTGGCGCCTTGTGGCTGCGCTTGAGGGCATGGAGGGTGGCCAGGGCTGTGCGCTTGGTCCAGATCAGCAGGCCGCTCAAGACCATCATGCTCAGCACCAGGCCGAAGAATGCCCAGATCAGCTTGATCCACAGCCCGCCAAAGTCGCCGGTGTGCAGCGGGCGCATGGACTCGGTGACGAACTCGAGTGTCGAGCGGTTGGACAGCAGGTGCGAAACCGCCACTTCGCCGGTGTAGGGGTTGATCTGTGCGGTCTGGTACATCAACGGGTACCAGCCCCGCCCGCCGATCTGCAGATGGCTGTAGGCATTGAGTGGCAGGAACACAAAACTGGTCTCCAACCCCGGAATCCGTTGGCTGGCGATTTCGATCGCGTCGTCCAGCGCAATCATCGGCGCCGGCACGCCGGGGGCGGACATTGGCACGTTCTCCCGGGCAATCACCGGCACGATGGGTTCGCTGGAGATGGAAATCTGGTTGTCCCCCAGGATCGCTTGAATCAGGAACCAGGTGCCGGTGATGGAAATGACCGCGATAAACCAGATCGACCAGATACCGCTCAGGCGGTGGAAGTCGCCCCAGAAGATTCGCGCGCCATGTCGGATGCGCAGGGTCGGGCGCAAAAAGCCCTTCCAGAAGCGCTTGTACACCACCAGCCCGGTGATCAACGACGCCAGTAACGGCAGGCCAAGCGCGGAGACCAGGTACCAGCCCCAACTGAACCCATTGCTGAACGGAACCAGCCACCAACCATGCAGGGCGCGGGTGAATTGTTTGAAGTCGAACGCCGGGCTGATGCCCTGGATCGCCCCGGTGTACGGGTTGACGTAGACCTCCACCGAGCGCCCGTCGGGGTAGCTGAGGTCGACACTCAGGGCGAAGTGCGACTCGTCCGGGCGGACGATGGATTGTACGATCACCTGGGGCTCGGCGCGTTTGATGGCGCTGATCACCTGGTCATAGCTCAGCGGCTCGGCATCATCCGACGGCTGGCTTGCGCGAATTTCCGGGTTGGCCAGCCAGACGATTTCCTGGCTGACCACCGCCAGGGTGCCGGTGACACAGACGATCAGTACAAAGAACCAGATGGGTAAGGCCAGCCAGCCGTGTACGAGGAACCAGAGTTTTGAGCGTGACTTCTTCGACATGTGAATGGGGGTCTTGATCGGAGGGGGCAATGAGCGCCCGAAAAAGGCCGGTCGTAGCTTTTGCTGACGCGACGGGCTGTATCTAAGTTAAGACGGATGAGAATGAGAAATCCCTAACCCAGATATGAAAGTAAATGTTTCAGGTTCACATTCAGGCGGGACGATGGTCGGGGGGATGGGGATGACCGCCCGTTTGTTCGGTATCCCTTTTTTCGGCGCGCTGTCGGACGTGGCACCTTGGCGGGGCGGACTTTGGTCGAGGCTGTTGCTTGCGCGGATACCGACGCATCAAGTGAGCATGCGGCCTTTCATTGCAGTCGGTATTGGCTGGTGGGTTTATGCGTCGGTCAGAGCCTATTGGCGCGTGGTGGGTTCGAGCAATTGAGCCCCTGGCCCACGCTCGCCAAGCTGATCATCCTGATTGCGCAACGGGCATGCCTCCAGCGACAAACACCCACAACCGATACAGCCATTGAGCTTGTCCCGCAGGAGCATCAGCTTGTTGATGCGCTCGTCCAAATCTTCCCGCCACGATGCCGACAAACGCTGCCAATCTTTAGCGGTAGGCGTGCGTCCATCCGGCAAGGTCTGCAATGCTTCACCAATCGTCGCCAGCGGAATCCCCAAGCGCTGGGCGATTTTGATCACCACCACCCGGCGCAGGACGTCGCGGGGGTAGCGCCGTTGATTGCCGGCATTGCGATTGCTTTTAATCAGCCCCTTGGTTTCGTAAAAATGCAGCGCCGTGACCGCCACGCCGCTGCGGGCCGACAGTTGGCCGACAGTGAGCTCCTTGGTAACCATGAAAAACTCCGGATAGACGCTTGACCTTGACTTAACTAGAGGTTTTACCCTGCGTGGCATCGAATCGCAAGATTCTGCCTACGTAGAAAGGGGAGTGTTCATGCAGGTATCAGAGAAGAATCTCAGTTTCACTCAATTGATCGAGTTTCAGGTCGAGCCCCAACAACAGCTCGCCCTGGTCGCGGCGTTATCCACCCAGAGTGAGCGCCTGGCGCAGGGGCACGGCGGCTTTCTCAACGCGAGTGTGCAGGTCAGCGATGACGGGCGGCGGGTACTCAATTACCTGCAATGGCGCTCACGCGAGGACGGCGAGGCGGCCTTCCAGTGCTTTGAACACGGCGAGGAAGATTTCTGGACACTGATACGCGCCCACCAGGCCACGGCCGTGACCTTCGGTTCGTTCCAGGTGCTGCACAGTTTCGAGCGCAGCCATGACAATGCGTTGCACTGCCGTCTAAATGGATAGGTGCAGCATACGTTCACCCTGTACGTTTTCCCCCGGACGGCGCTTGTTCACCGCCAGCTCGCCGATTTTGATCAGGCGCGTGCGCGTGACGTTGCGGCTCAGGCCCAGCAGGTTGGCGGTGTGGACCTGGTTGTAGTGGCTGAAGCGGTAGGCGGCACGCAGCAACGCGTCCTCGACTTTTTCATGCAGGGCGCCGGCCTGTTCCTCGAACAGCTTTTGAAAGGCCCGTTCAAGCAAGGCTTCGGCACTGTTATCGGTGCTGTGCTGGCTGTCGTCCTGACGCTCGATGCGCAGGTTTGACAGGCGCAAATCGTCGCGTTCGATCAGGCCATTACGGCAGATCAGCAAGGTGTGGTGAATCACGTTTTCCAGCTCGCGGATATTGCCCGGCCAGCTGTAGCTTTTTAGCTTGTGTTCGGCCTCGCGACTGAGGGTGATCGGGCCGTAGCCCAGGCGCTGGCTGTAGGCTTGAATGAAGTGGCGGGTCAGCGGCAGGATGTCGCCGGGACGCTCGCGCAACGGGCTGAGCTCCAGGCTGACCACGTCGAGGCGGTAGTAGAGGTCTTCGCGGAAATGCCCGGCGTTGATGGCTTTTTCCAGCTGCACGTTGGTCGCCGCCAGCACGCGCACATCGATGGGAATGCTCTTGCGCGAGCCCAGGCGCACCACTTCCCGCTCTTGCAGCACGCGCAATAATTTGACCTGGATCGCCATCGGCAAATCGCCGATCTCATCGAGGAACAAGGTGCCGCCGTCGGCCTCTTCGAACCAGCCGGCCTTGGCGCTGAGGGCGCCGGTGAAGGCGCCTTTTTCATGGCCGAACAGTTCGGCTTCCACCAGCGATTCGGAAAACGCCCCGCAGTTCACCGCTACAAAGGGCCGGTTACGCCGTGCGCTGAGGTTATGAATATGACGCGCCACCAGCTCTTTACCGGTCCCGGTTTCGCCGATGATCAACACGCTGGCTTCGCTGGGCGCCACTTGCTGGATATGGTCGAGCAGCGCCTGGGATTTCGGGTCTTCGAAGACCTGGGCCGTGGCGCGGATCGAGGTGGCGAGGGCGGGCGAGGGCGGTAAGGTTAGAAGCTGCATGGGCACCTCTTTATGAATAGAACGTAGGAGTCGGCAGGGACCGGTTCAACGCCCAGTCCCCCAGTTCGTGGAGTTTGTAGTCCACCGGATCGTGCAGGCTTTGCGTGCGCAGGTTGCGCCAATGGCGATCCAGGCGCAGTGACGCATGGGTGGAGCGCGCGCCGGTGACTTCAAATAGACGGCTGCACAACTCCAGGCCCTGGCGGCTGGCGGCGACCTTGGCGGTAGCGATGGCGATGGCCAGTTGGCCGCGTTCGTTTTCGCTGAGGTTCGGCCCCTTGGCCCAGGCTTGATCGAGCAGCGTGGCGGCGCGTTCCACCAGTAGGCGCACACCTTGCAAGGCCACCCAGAATTCGCCGTAGTGGTGCAGTACGTAAGGGTCCTGGCGCACATCCTCGGCGGTGGATTTGTGCCACGCGCGGGTTTCGGTGAGGGTGTAGTTGCGCGCTTCGTCAAAGGCGCCTTCGGCGATGCCGAGGAACATGTGCGTGAAGGTCAACTGTGCGATCAGTGGGCGTAGGCAGGCGAAGGGTGTGCTCAGTGGACCCGGGTCGAGCAGCAACTCCGATTCCTCGACGCGTACCCGTTCGAAACTGGCGCTGCCGCTGTCGGTCTGGCGCTGACCGATATTGTTCCAGTCGTTGTGCAAAGTGATGCCGCTGCGTCCACTGGGGATGGCGGCGATCAGCAACTTGCCGCCGGCGCTCTCATCCACCGCCGAGGCGATCAGCATTTCCGAATCGCTGGCGCCGGAGCAGAAACTCTTCTTGCCGGAGAACTCACGCCAGCCGCCAAAATCCTTGACCAGCGTGCGCGTGTCCAGCGGGTTGAGAGCGTTGCCCCAGAACCAGTTTTTGCGCGCGGTCTGTTCGAACCAGGGTTGCCATTGGTCCGGGCGCGAAAACAGACGGACCGTGGCGAGCATCAGGTGATGAAAACCGAAAACGTGGGCGATGGAGCTGTCGACCTTGGCGAATTCACGCACGATGCTCAAGGTGTCGCTCCAGCGCCCACCGAGGCCGCCGTATTGAGCGGGAATGCTCAGCGCCAGCAGACCGCTTTGGCGCAGGGCATCCCGTTCGGTTTTTGGCGTGCCACCGCGCTCGTCGCGTTCGACGGCGGTGAGCGCGAATTCGGCGGCGAGCTGTCTGGCGGTCTGCAAAGGTGAGGGCCGGACGCTGTGGGGTTTGGCTGTCACGCGGTATTCCTCATAGGGCTCTAATGCCGTGTGCTATCTATTGGGCAATGAAGATCAAAGGTGGGATCTCAGCGTTCTCAGGCCTTGGCTGGCAGCACATCATTGGCAATCATTTCGCCAAACGGCCCCGTCAGATTGGTGATGCCGCGTCCGGCCAGGCTGGCGTAGGGTTCCGGCAATAGCGGGAACACCAACTCGGCGAAGCGATAGGCCTCTTCGAGGTGCGGGTAGCCGGAAAAGATGAAGCTCTCGATGCCCAAGTCCGCGTATGCCTTGATCCGCTCGGCCACTTGCTGCGGGTTGCCCACCAGCGCCGTACCGGCACCGCCACGCACCAGGCCGACACCGGCCCAGAGGTTGGGGGCGATTTCCAGGTTGTCGCGGCGCCCATCGTGCAAGGAGGCCATGCGGCGCTGGCCTTCGGAGTCAAAGCGCGAGAAGGATTTTTGCGCGGCGGCGATGGTCTCGTCGCTGATGTGTTCGATCAGTTTGTCGGCGGCTTTCCAGGCCTCTTCTTCGGTCTCGCGCACGATCACATGCAGGCGGATGCCGAATTTCACGGTGCGCCCGTGGCGCGCGGCACGTTCACGCACATCCGCGAGTTTTTCGGCGACGGCGGCAGGTGGTTCGCCCCAGGTGAGGTACACATCCACCTGTTCGGCGGCGAGGTCGTGGGCGGCGTCGGAAGAACCGCCGAAGTACAGTGGCGGATAAGGCTTCTGCATCGGTGGGTAAAGCGCCTTGGCATTCTGTACACGCAGGTGCTTGCCTTCGAAGTCCACCGATTCGCCCTGCAATACGCGGCGCCAGATCCTGAGGAATTCGTCGGAGACTTCATAGCGTTCGCTGTGGTCGAGGAAGCTGCCGTCGCCGCGGTTTTCGTCGGGGTCACCGCCGGTCACGACGTTGATCAGCAGGCGGCCGTTGGACAGGCGATCCAAGGTCGCCGCCATGCGCGCCGACACCGTGGGCGAGATGATGCCTGGGCGAATTGCCACCAGATAGCGCAAACGTTCCGTCAGCGGCACCAGCGCCGAGGCGATCACCCAGGAGTCTTCGCACGAGCGCCCGGTAGGAATCAGCACGCCGTAGTAACCAAGGCTGTCAGCAGCCTGGGCGACTTGCTTCAGATAATTGAGGGTGACTGGGCGAGCACCTTGGGTGGTGCCCAGGTAATGACCGTCGCCATGAGTGGGCAGAAACCAGAAAACATCCATGACGAATCCTTAAGCGATTTTCAGCAGAGAGGGGGAGTGCGCGGCGAACAAAGGCGCTGCGCGTTCTGCCGCAAGGCGAATACGGCCCTTCAAGGCTTCGCTGGTGATTTGGTAATCGGTGAAATCGGCTTCGGTGGCATACACGCCGATCGGCAGGGTCAGAGCCTGGAAGAAGCTGAACAGCGGGCGTAACTGGTGATCGAGTACCAGCGCGTGACGTTCACTGCCGCCGGTGGCGGCCAGCAGCACCGGGGTGTCGATCAACGAATTTAGGCCAACCAGGTCGAACAGGTGTTTGAGCAGGCCTGGATAAGAACCGCGATAGACCGGTGCGGCGACGATCAGCAGGTCGGCCTGTTCGATGGCCAACAGTTGGGATTCGACCTCGGCCGGCAACTCATCGCGCGACAGTGCGCCGCCCAGTGGCCGGGCGATATCGCCGAGTTCGATAAGAGTGGTCTGGATCGGCAATACCGTTGCCAGTTCGGCCAGCACGGCCTGGGTCAACACCAGGGTGCGGGACGGGCGCCAGGTTCCGCCGGAGAGGGCAACGACATTCAGGGGACGGGTCATGAACAGTTCCTTTTTCAACAGTGGTTCATCGCAGGAGAAGTGAGTCGGTCTGAGCAAGAGCTGTACCAACGGCTGCAGGCCTTGAATCGCTTGGGCTGCGGGCTTACTGCTGAAAACGGTGCTGTTGTCTGCCTGGTGTTTTGTTGAATGGCTGTTGCCTGGGCAACAGTTGCGTGGCGAACAGTGTCGGGTTCGCGTGGAGCCATTTATAGAGGGTTACTTTTATTCCGTAAATGAATGTATTTCTATATTTATAGATCTTATAGGAATATACGTGCTGCCCTATCGAGGGTGTGGCCTCGGTTGATAGCGACTATCACGGATGATGATTTTTCACCGTTCAAGGTCGGGAGTAGCCTGTGTTCATTGACTTGAGACCTCCTTCGCAGAGCCACCGCCATGAACCGATTTCTTGCTGTTTGCGTATTACTTGTCACTTCTGTCGTTGCCGGTTGTGCGGCCCATCCTTCGCCTGAATTGCGCCCTTACACGGCACAAGAAACCCGGGAACTGGCGCTGGAGGCGTTGAGCCGTCGCGGGTTGTCGTTTGAAGAGTATCAACAGCAGCGGGCTGCCCTGACCCAGGCACAGAAGCCTTTCGGCTTTGATCACCAGGGTGAAATGAACGCCGAACGTAATGTGACCCTGCATGGTCGTCCCAGTTGAGCCGGTGCTCAGTGCCAAAAAGCCCGAGGTTTCTCAAGAAACCTCGGGCTTTTTGTTTGCCATGGCGCTACTTCAGCCTGTTAAGCTGAATTTCAGGAGCGTTCCTACGCACATTTACGTCAAGTGGTCCTTTTTTAATGGCATTCGATCGGGTAAACCTGACGACCTCTGTTCCGGTCGATGCCCCTGAGACGTTGCTCTCGGGAACCAGCTCTGCGAGTCCCCAAGGTTATGAATAAACGTCCGTTGTATTTCGACTATGCCGCCACCACCCCGGTGGATGAGCGGGTCATCCAGGTGATGGTCGAGTGTCTGGGCTTCCATGCCAATTTCGGTAACCCTGCGTCCAGTTCCCACGCATTCGGCCAAGCGGCCCGGCAAACGGTTGAGCGGGCGCGTCGCCAAGTGGCCGAGCTGGTCGGTGCCGAGCCGGAGCAGATCGTCTGGACGTCCGGCGCGACCGAGTCCAACAACCTCGCGATCAAGGGTGTAACTCAAGCACGGGGCGTGGCGGGTGGACATATCATCACCAGCCAGATCGAGCACAAGGCCACGCTGGACACCGCGCGGCAGATGCAGGAAGCCGGTGTAGCCGTGACCTACCTGGTGCCGGACGCCGATGGGTTGATCAGTGCCGAGGCGGTGAGTGAAGCACTGCGTGAAGACACCTTCCTGGTCTCGCTGATGCTGGTGAACAACGAATTGGGCACGCTCAACGACATCCCCGCCATCGGCGCGCGGGTGCGTGAACACGGCGCGTTGTTGCATGTGGACGCGGCACAGGGCGCGGGCAAGGTGGCGATCGACCTGGCGCAATGGCCGGTGGATTTGATGTCGTTTTCCGCGCACAAGGTGTATGGCCCCAAGGGGATCGGCGCGTTGTATGTCGGGCCGCGGGCGCAGCAGAAGGTGATGGCGCAGATTCACGGCGGGGGTCACGAGGGCGGCTTGCGCTCTGGCACCCTGGCGACCCACCAGATTGCGGGTATGGGCGCGGCGTTCGCCCTGGCGGCGCAGGCTTTTAGCGAAGAGCAGGTGGCAATCGTGGCCTTGCGCCGGCGCTTGCTGGATCAACTGGCAACGGTTGCAGGTGTGCGTCTTAATGGCAGCGCCACCCAGCGCATTCCTCACACCCTCAGCCTCACGTTCGGTGAAGGCGAGTTCGACGCTGCAGCCTTGAGCGCGGGCATGGCTTTTTCCGCGACCTCGGCCTGCAATTCGGCAAGCAATGCGCCTTCCCACGTGCTGCTGGCGCTGGGGCATGACGCCCGCAGCGCCGGTCGAACCGTTCGCTTGAGCCTGGGGCGGTTCACCACCGAGCAGGATATCGACCAGGCCGTGCAGTTGATCAAGGCCGCCCTTGCCAGTGCGCCGGCGTTCTGGGCGGTCTGATTCTTCATTCGTAACCCATAACAATTATTTGTGGTTAGCAGGAGACACAATGAGTACTCAGCCTTTGACCCATGGAACGGTTCCCCAGCGCCTGGCGCATACCCGTGAACTGATGCACCGCGAAGGCATTCACGCCTTGCTGGTGCCGTCGGCTGACCCGCACTTGTCCGAATACTTGCCGGGCTACTGGCAGGGGCGTCAATGGTTGTCGGGGTTCCACGGGTCAGTGGGGACGCTGATCGTCACCGCGGATTTCGCCGGTGTCTGGGCCGACAGCCGCTACTGGGAACAAGCGACCAAGGAGCTCAAGGGCAGCGGTATCGAACTGGTGAAACTGCAGCCGGGTCAACCGGGTCCGCTGGAATGGCTGGCCGAGCAGACGCCGCATGGCGCTGTGGTGGCGGTCGATGGTGCGGTAATGGCCGTGGCATCGGCGCGTACTTTGGGCGGCAAACTGACAGAGCGCGGCGCACGCCTGCGTACCGATATCGACCTGTTGAATGAAGTCTGGAAAGATCGCCCGACGTTGCCGAATCAGCCGATCTACCAGCATCTGCCACCGCAGGCCACCGTCAGCCGTGGGGAAAAACTCGCTGCACTGCGCGCCAGTTTGAAAGAAAAGGGCGCCGACTGGCATTTCATCGCGACCCTGGATGACATCGCCTGGTTGTTTAACCTGCGCGGTGCCGACGTATCGTTCAACCCGGTGTTTGTGTCCTTTGCCTTGATCAGCGCACAACAGGCCACTTTGTTTGTGGCGCTGAGCAAAGTCGATGCCGAGCTGCGCGCTGTGCTTGAGCAGGATGGCGTGACCTTGCGCGATTACAGCGAAGTCGCCGATGCGCTGCGGGCTGTGCCGTCGGGCGCGAGTGTGCAGGTTGACCCGGCACGCGTGACCGCCGGCTTGCTGGAACACCTGGATGCCAGCGTGAAGCTGGTGGAAGGGATGAATCCGACTACGCTCGCCAAATCCCGCAAGAGCCTGGCCGACGCGGAGCATATCCGCCAGGCCATGGAGCAGGATGGCGCGGCCCTGTGCGAATTCTTCGCCTGGCTGGAGAGTGCGCTGGGCCGTGAACGCATCACTGAATTGACCATCGACGAACACCTGACGGCTGCACGTACCCGCCGGCCCGGTTATGTGTCGCTGAGTTTCAACACCATTGCCGCGTTCAACGCCAATGGCGCGATGCCGCATTATCACGCCACCGAAGAAGAGCATGCGCTGATCGAAGGTGATGGCCTGTTGTTGATCGACTCGGGCGGCCAGTACTTGGGTGGTACCACCGATATCACGCGGATGGTGCCTATCGGTACGCCGAGTGATGAGCAGAAACGTGATTGCACCCGCGTGCTCAAGGGGGTGATTGCGCTGTCCCGTGCTCACTTTCCCAAGGGCATTATGTCGCCATTGCTGGATGCCATCGCGCGAGCGCCGATCTGGGCCGAAGGTGTCGACTATGGGCATGGCACAGGTCACGGCGTAGGTTATTTCCTCAATGTGCATGAAGGTCCGCAGGTGATCGCCTACCAGGCGGCCACTGCGCCGCAAACCGCGATGCAGCCGGGCATGATCACTTCCATTGAGCCGGGTACGTACCGTCCGGGGCGTTGGGGCGTGCGTATCGAGAACCTGGTGTTGAATCGCGAAGCAGGCAAGACCGAGTTTGGCGAGTTCCTCAAGTTCGAAACCCTGACCTTGTGCCCGATCGACACCCGTTGCCTGGAGCCGTCGTTGCTGACGGCGGAGGAGCGCCAGTGGTTCAATTCGTACCATGCAGAGGTGCGTCAGCGTTTGAGCCCATTGCTCAGTGGCGCCGCGTTGGAGTGGTTGCAGGTGCGGACTGCGGAGATTTGATCGGTTGCTGCTCGGCAGGTGCCGCTTGCGATCTGCGCGCAAGCGGTTAGCCGCAGCGTCGCGAAGGGCTGCGTCGGTTCGAGGCGTTCAAGGTGGGCGGTGCGGAGCAGTCGGAAGTGGACTGCTCGGGCCGTCATTTACAGATGACGATCATGCTCCGGCTGGTGTAGCCGGCAGGGTTGAGGCCGAAGGGATAGTCCCCAGGCTCCTCGGAGTTGTCACCGGACTTGGCGATAACCCGGTAGCCCTTGGCACCGCATGAATTGACTGCACTGGTGTAGCACTGGTCCCAGGAGGAGGACAGGCCGGAACAGTTGATATGCAGCCCTTTTTTGCCCCGTTTCACTTCTGTCTTGGTGGTCGCGGCACAGCCAGCAATCGCCACGACCATTAACAGTATCAAAATTCGCTTCATTCCCATCCTTAATAGCGGCTTCGAAAAAATGCATGAAGCCAGCTTTACTCGCTCTCGATTGTAGCGTTCGCGCTGTCCTTGTCGAAACTCTCCATGAATGACATTTGGTTGCGGCCTAAACATGGCCTAAATGAGCGGCAAATACCAGAGCTACCGTCAAAGATGATTAATCGGCTGGTACCAGAGGTTTAGCCTCGTTTCGCATGGTCAGCGTGGCGCCAACGGAGGCCAGGATAATGCAGGCGATGGCCATCCACTGTGCAAGCGACAAATGCTCCTGCAGGAAGAACAGGCCCGAGAGTGCGCCGAATGCGGGTTCGATGCTCATCAACGTGCCAAAAGTTCGGGCAGGCAGGCGAGTCAGCGCGACCATCTCCAGGGTGTAGGGTAGCGCGGTGGACAGGATGGCGACGCCGATGGCGACCGGAATCAGCGCGGGCGTCAGCAGCGTCACACCCGCATGGACGATGCCGATGGGGGCGACGAACAAGGCGGCGATCATGACGCCCAGGGCAGCCGTTTGTACGCCGTTATCATTCCCCGCCTTTTGGCCGAATAGAATGTAGAGCGCCCAGCAAACACCTGCGCCTAATGCATAAGCCGCCCCGACCACGTCGATGCCAGTGCTGGCTTCTCCCATGGGAACTAACAGCAGTAGACCGCCGACTGCGAGGGCGATCCACAGAAAGTCCACCGCCCGGCGCGATGCGTAGAGGGCGACGGCGAGCGGCCCGGTGAATTCCAGGGCTACCGCAATACCAAGGGGGACTGTGCGCAGCGACATATAGAAGAGGAAGTTCATGCCGCCCAGGGCCATTCCGTAGACGATCACGGTGCGCAGGGATTTGGCCGTCAGCGTAGCGCGCCACGGGCGCAATATAAGCAACATGATGACGCTGGCGAAAATCAGACGCAGCGTGGTGGTGCCTTGGGCGCCGACAATAGGGAACATACTCTTGGCTAGCGAGGCGCCGGACTGGATGGAAGCCATGGCGATCAACAGCAGGCCGACGGGAAACAGTGCCGAGGCCAGGCTGCGGGGGGAGGTGGTCATTGGGGGTGTTCGTCCGAGGTCATATTTGAGTAGCAGAGAGCGCTATGATGCTTAACTGTGCGGCATTGAGCAATATATTGCTCAATCATCAATCGACGGGCCTCTATATATAGAGGGAGTTTGGAGGTTTCCGGCTGTTTGATAGAAAAACAAAATTAAGGGTTGACGGAAAATCCTGGACGTCTATAATTCGCCCCACTTCCGGCGCAGTCGAAACGGAAAACTCCTTGGTAAACAAAGAGTTATACGAGGTTCGACAGCGGCCTGCTTCAGTTTATCGAAGCCTGGAAGGAGTTGGTAGAGCGGTGTTGTTTGGCTCTATTAACGTTTCGATCTTCTCGGTCGAAAGCGGAGAAAAAGAGGTGTTGACAGCAGCGTGTAACGCTGTAGAATTCGCCTCCCGCTAACGAGAGATCGGAAGCGCAAGTGGTT
>NZ_JAKNRV010000143.1:0-12708 GCF_023072625.1 Pseudomonas emilianonis | reverse complement strand
GACCGCTTCCAGCGCCTCCAGCGCCTTGGGACGCCAGTTGCCCTTGAGGCCGAGGCCGACGTTGTCGATGACCTTTTTCCACGGCAGCAGGCGCGCTTCCTGGAACATCAATCGCGTGTCCTCAATCGCCTCGCTCAGCGGCGCGGCGCCGGCCAGCAGCTCACCGCTACTGGCTTTATCCAGGCCGGCCAGCAGGCGCAGCAAGGTACTTTTACCGCAGCCACTGCGGCCGACCACAGCGACAAACTGGCCCGCCGGAATGTGCAGATCGATGCCCTTGAGCACTTCCCGCGACCCAAAGGCCTTGCG
Source organism: Pseudomonas emilianonis (assembly GCF_023072625.1). Classification (NCBI taxonomy): domain Bacteria; kingdom Pseudomonadati; phylum Pseudomonadota; class Gammaproteobacteria; order Pseudomonadales; family Pseudomonadaceae; genus Pseudomonas; species Pseudomonas emilianonis. The sequence goes on along the minus strand of NZ_JAKNRV010000143.1, from coordinate 12,399 downwards.
CAACTGGCGCACCGCCAGCGGAATGCCCTTCAGCAGGCGCGGAGGTTGTTGAGCGGTCATGCCGCACCCCCTTTATTCACTTGATAGGCCGGATGCCAGCGCAGCCAAACACGCTCCAGGCCACGCGCCGCCAGGTCGGCCAGCTTGCCGAGGACCGCGTACATGACGATGGCCAGCACCACCACGTCGGTTTGCAGGAATTCACGGGCGTTCATCGCCAGGTAACCGATGCCGGAACTGGCCGAGATGGTTTCCGCCACGATCAGCGTCAGCCACATAAAGCCCAGGGCAAAACGCACCCCCACCAGAATCGACGGCAGCGCGCCTGGCAGGATCACCTGACGGAACAGGCGCAAGCCGGACAAGCCGTAGCTGCGCGCCATTTCCACCAGCGCCGGGTCGACATTGCGGATGCCGTGATACGTGTTGAGGTAGATCGGGAACAGCGTGCCAAGGGCGACCAGGAAAACCTTCGCGGTCTCGTCAATGCCGAACCACAGGATCACCAACGGAATCAGCGCCAGGTGCGGCACGTTGCGGATCATCTGCACCGAGCTGTCCAGCAGGCGCTCGCCCCACGTCGACAAACCGGTGATAAAGCCCAGGGCTAGGCCGATGCTGCCTCCGATCACAAAGCCCAGGCCCGCACGCCAGCCACTGATGGCCAGATGCGTCCAGATTTCGCCGCTGCGCACCAGGTTGACCCCGGCTTCAATCACCGCACTCGGCGCCGGCAAAATGCGCGTCGACAACCAACCCGCCGACACCGACAACTGCCACACCGCCAGCAGCAGGACCGGCAGCACCCAAGGCGCCACGCGGTGGCTCAGTTTTTCCACATTCATGGCGCCGCCTCAGCTCTGTGACGCAGCTTTGGGAAGGATGTCGTTGGCGACCATTTCGCCGAACGGGCTGACGTACCCAGCGCTTTTCGGCAACTCGGGACGTTCGATATCCAGGTGCGGAAACAGCAACTCGGCGACGCGATACGACTCTTCCAGGTGCGGATAACCGGAGAAAATAAACGTGTCGATGCCCAGCGCCGCGTATTCCTTGACCCGCGCCGCAACCGTCGGGCCATCGCCCACCAGCGCGGTACCCGCACCGCCACGCACCAGGCCGACGCCGGCCCACAGGTTGGGGCTGACTTCGAGGTTGTCGCGGTTGCCGCCATGCAACGCCGCCATGCGCTGCTGGCCGACCGAATCAAAGCGCGCTAGGGAGGCCTGGGCGCGGGCGATGGTGTCGTCGTCCAGGTGCGAGATCAGTTTGTCGGCGGCTTTCCAGGCTTCATCGTTGGTTTCGCGCACGATCACATGCAGACGAATGCCGAAGCGCACAGTGCGCCCGAGTTTCGCGGCCTTGGCCCGCACCTGTTCGATCTTTTCAGCGACCGCGGCCGGTGGCTCGCCCCAGGTCAGCACCATGTCTACCTGTTCGGCCGCCAGGTCCTGGGCGGCTTCGGAGGAACCGCCGAAGTACAGCGGCGGACGCGGTTGCTGGATCGGCGGGTAAAGCAATTTGGCGCCTTTGACGCTGATGTGTTCGCCGTCGTAATCCACGGTTTCGCCTTCCAGCACGCGGCGCCAGATGCGGGTGAACTCCACCGAGGCCTGGTAGCGCTCCTCATGACTGAGGAACAAACCGTCGCCGGCCAGTTCTTCCGGGTCACCGCCGGTCACCAGGTTGAACAGCGCACGGCCGCCGGACAGGCGATCGAGGGTCGCGGCCTGACGCGCGGCCACCGTCGGGGAAATGATCCCGGGGCGCAGGGCCACAAGAAACTTCAAACGCTGGGTCACCGGGATCAGCGAAGCGGCCACCAGCCACGAGTCTTCGCAGGAGCGCCCGGTGGGGATCAACACCCCGCCGAAGCCGAGGCGGTCAGCCGCCTGGGCCACTTGCTGCAGATAACCGTGATCGACGGCGCGAGCGCCTTCGGCGGTGCCAAGGTAATGGCCGTCGCCGTGGGTAGGCAGGAACCAGAAAATAGTGAGGCTCATGGAGTTGTCTCCTGAAGAAGTCGGATTACGGCGCTTTGGCCACAGCAGCGGGCGGCGTCCAGATCACGTCCTTGATGCTCAAGGGTTTGGGGATCAATTTGAGTTGATAGAAGCTGTCGGCAATCTTCTGCTGCGCGGCGACCACGGCCGGGGTCAGGAACAGCGCGCCGTAGCCCTGGCGTTTCACCGAGGTCAGGGTGATGTCCGCCGGCAGGCCGAGCAGCGGCGCAACTTGTTCGGTGACTTCCTGCGGGTTGGCCTTGGACCACTCGCCCACCGCGCGCACTTCTTCCACCAGCGCCTTGATCACTTCGGGGTGTTTTTCGGCGTAGGGCTTGGTGGCCAGGTAGAACTGATGGTTGTCGGCAATCCCGCTGCCGTCACGCAGGGTTCGGGCTTGCAGTTGTTTCTCGGCGGCGGCCTGATACGGGTCCCAGATGACCCAGGCGTCCACGCTGCCACGCTCGAACGCAGCACGCGCATCGGCGGGCGGCAGGAACACGGTCTGCACGTCGGTGTATTTCAGGCCGGCATCTTCCAGGGCACGCACCAGCAGGTAGTGAACGTTGGAGCCTTTGTTGAGCACGACTTTCTTGCCCTTGAGCTCGGCCACCGATTTGATCGGCGAGTCTTTCGGCACCAGGATCGCTTCACTGGTCGGTGCCGGCGGCTCGTAGGCCACGTAGAGCAGATCGGCGCCGGCGGCCTGGGCGAATACCGGCGGGGTTTCGCCGGTGACGCCGAAGTCGATCGAGCCGACGTTCAGGCCTTCGAGCAATTGCGGGCCGCCCGGGAACTCGGTCCACTGCACCTGCACACCGTCGGCGGCTAGGCGCTTTTCCAGGGTGCCCTTGGCCTTGAGCAGCACCAGGGTGCCGTATTTCTGATAACCGATCCGCAGGGTTTCGGCGGCGTGGGCTTGAACAATGGCGCCGAAGGACACAGCCGCAGCAAACAGTGCGACCAGACCACGACGCAAGATGACAGTGCGCATGGCGCTCTCTCCAAAAATGCGATTGGGGGGGTTGGCTGCACCTGCTTGGCCGTTGGCGGCTGAGTAAGGTGAGTACTTCTTGAATCGGTAAGGCTTAAATGCTCCAGCGAGCACTCAACAAACGTTCATTCAACACATGCGGGTCCAGCGGTTTCGGGCGACGGGCCATGGCGGCGTAGAACGTTTCCAGGGCCTCGTTCAAGCGTTGTTCGAGGATCGGCACCAGTTGCGCCTGGGCACTGCCTTCGCCGTAGGCGATCTGGCTGTCTTCGGCAAAGATCCCGTGGAGCAATTCCTGGGCTTTCAACGCCGACAGTACCGGCTTCAACGCGTAGTCCACGGCCAGCATGTGGGCGATGCTGCCGCCGGTGGCGATGGGCAACACCACCTTGTGGGCCAGGGCGCGTTCGGGCAGCAGGTCGAGCACGGTTTTCAGCGCGCCCGAGAACGAGGCCTTGTACACCGGCGTGGCGATCACCAGGCCGTCGGCATTGGCCACTTGTTGCAACAAGTCGATGACTTTGGGGCTATCAAAACGCGCATGCAGCAAGTCTTCGGCCGGGAAGTCCCGTATCTGATAACTCACCACTTCCACGCCCTGCTGTTGCAGCCACTGACGGGTTTTATCCAGCAAGACCCCGGAGCGGGAACGCTGGCTGGGACTGCCTCCAAGTGTTACGACCAGCATGTAGGAAATTCCTTTAGCAAGTGTCGGCGGTTCGCTATGTGGCGATGACGCCAAGATGGAACAGACCTTATCAGTAGATTCATATATCTATAAATCTTATTTTTTCATTTGTTTATTCTTAAAAAGAATATATGACCAATCAATCGCCAGGCGAAAAAAAAGGCCGTCGAAACGGCCTGAAAACCCCTGCTACGTATGACTTGAAATGCGGTCAACCTGTGGGAGGGGGCTTGCTCCCGATAGCGGTGTGTCAGGATTGAATGTGTCGACTGACACACCGCTATCGGGAGCAAGCCCCCTCCCACAGGGGTCCTGTATCAGCGGTTGGGTTGAGGGGTGAGACGCAGGTACGGCTTCACCGCTCGATACCCCTTGGGAAAACGCCGCTTGAGCTCCTCCTCATCCTTGAGCGACGGCACGATCACCACTTCATCGCCGTCCTGCCAGTTGGCGGGTGTGGCGACTTTGTAGTTGTCGGTCAGTTGCAACGAGTCGATGACCCGCAGGATTTCGTGGAAGTTGCGCCCGGTGCTGGCCGGGTAGGTGATGGTCAGGCGGATCTTCTTGTTCGGGTCGATCACGAACAAGGAGCGCACGGTGAGGGTGTCACTGGCGTTCGGGTGGATTAGGTCGTAGAGGTCCGAGACCTTGCGGTCGGCGTCGGCCAGGATCGGGAAGTTGACGATCGTGTTCTGGGTTTCGTTGATGTCTTCGATCCACTTGTGGTGCGAGTCCACCGGGTCTACCGACAGGGCGATGGCCTTGACGCCGCGCTTGGCGAATTCGTCCTTGAGCTTGGCGGTGAAGCCCAGTTCAGTGGTGCATACCGGCGTGAAATCCGCCGGGTGGGAAAACAGCACACCCCAGCTATCGCCCAGCCACTCGTGGAAACGAATCTTGCCGGCGCTGGAATCTTGTTCGAAATCGGGGGCGATGTCGCCCAGTCTTAGGCTCATGGTGTGGCTCCTGATGAGTGCTTATGGAGCCCACTGTGCATGGATTACAGATTATTTAAAAAGAATAAATATCGATTTATTTAGACGATAAATGAATATTAAAAATGTGTTCACTGGACCTGTGAACAGCCGAGGATCAACATTCATCCCAAGGTTCGAGAAGGCCTTGAGACGCTGTAAAAAGAGGGACTCAGGAAGGGCTTGCGGGGGTTGAGCCCGACTTGATTGAACGTGAGAAAAACCTCGCGATAACGCGAGGTTTTCCTTATCCAACCTTACAAGAAGCTGTAAGTGTAGTTGAAGATCAGACGTGTCTGATCCTGGTCCTGGATACCGGTACCGCTGCCACGGTACGCACCGTGCCGCAGAGTGGTGCCAAAACCTTTGAGTGCGCCTGCCTGAATGGTGTAGTCGATACGCATATCGCGCTCCCACTCGGACTGATCACTGCCACCGCCCACGGCTTTGATGTTGTCGCCGTGCAAGTAGGCAATCGAGGTTCGCAGGCCTGGAACACCCAGGGCAGCGAAGTCGTAAGAGTACTGACCGAAGGTGGTGTTTTCACCCGCGCGGACGAAGGAGTTGATCATGCTGTCGGTGAACAGGTAGAAGCTCGACCCGCCAGCACCTTCGTTACGACCATTACTATCGAGAACGTTACCCTGGTTCACCCAGACAAAACCACCGTCATCGCTGACACGCTGATGGCCGAGCATAACGGCGCTGCCACCCAGGGTGTAAGTGAACATGGCACTCCAGGTTTTGTTATCAACCTCACCCGTGTTCTTCGCGTAGCCACCGTTGTTGTTGAAGCGATACCCAGCCTGACCGTTCTTGCCATCAGAACTGCTGTCGAAGTAGCGCAGGTCGGTCTTGAATGACTGACCTTCGCTGATCGGGTATACGTGCAACAGGCCCAGGAAGTGCTGCTTATAGTAGTCTTCGAGGTTTGCGTAGTAGTACTGCAGGGTCAAGTCTTTGGTGACTTTCCAATCAGCGCCACCAAAACGGAACTTATTGCTTTCCTCGGTACCGCCGGCGACGGCCAGGCCAGTGCTGTTGCTTGAAGCACGACCAGTGGCATGTTCGAGTTGACCGGCGTTAAAGGTCACGTTGTCGATTTCTTTGGAAGTGACAGTGCCGCCTTCAAAGCTTTGCGGCAACAAACGGCCGTCGCTCGCGATCAGGATTGGAAGGTTCGGCGCCAGGGCACCACCCAAGTGTGCCTCGGTCTTGGAGAAGCGGGCCTTGGCGTTGGCACTCGCACTGCTCCAACTGCTTACCGCAGAACCGTCGGTGTCACTTGGAACGAAGGAGTTGCTGTTTGGGTGATGACCGCGGCCACCATCCAGGTGAACACCTACCAATGCCTGGGCATCGAGACCAAAACCAACGACACCTTGAGTGAAGCCGGACTTGTAATCGAACTTCAGACCGGTAGCTGTTTCGCGCTGATCAGCACCGCCATCACGCTGATCGTTATCGAAGTACAAGGTACGCGAGCTGACACTGGCCTTACTGTCTTCAATGAAACCGGCTGCTGCAGCTTGCTGGGCGATTGCCGCCAACGCTATAGCCAACGCCAATGTGGACTTCTTCATGTACCGCTCCTCTCATTTCTAATTTTTGTATTTCTTTGGTCTCGGGTCTAACGCCCGAGATCCACAGATGCGCGATTAGCGCCAGATAGTGACCGCCAAGTCAATCGTAACCTTGTATGTCTACTACCTTCGTCTAATCGCAGTTTATTTGGTCCCTGCAGGGTAATGAGTTTTTCATACACCCAAAAAGAATTATTTCATTCTTTTTCATACTATTTTGGAATAAGCCTTTGCATGAAGCGGGGCACGTCAGAATAGACGAACCGCCACATAAGCTAATTCCTAAAGGGTATTTGTTGGCCGCTTTTCAGATCTTTTAGGCTGAACGCACCGTTACATACGTCACCCAGGATCAAAAAGGCGACGCCACCATGGCCAAACGCCCATCTTCCCGTCAATTTGTTACAGTTTTTGTATCGCTAATATTTCATGGCGCTGTTAGAGCCGCCGACCGTGCCGTCTGACAGCGGCAATTTCATACAATTTACCCATTGCCGCCCTGATCATATCGGCTGAGATCAAGATTTCTAAAACTTTAGTAGGGGGGGTGGCAGGCACATTGACGCACCCTTCGCACGTGGGGCGTAGCGATATTCGAAGTGGGGGGCTGGTTTGGCTGCGATAGCGTTACGTCTGCATCGCAGGCAAGCCAGCGCCCACAGGAGTCAGCTCAGTGGCTGGGAGGGCGGGGTTTTACAGGGCTTTCTCGAAAATCTTCGAATTACGCTGATAGTTGTACAGCGATGCCCGCGCCGATGGCAGGCGCTCCACACTGCTGGGCACAAAGCCGCGCTCGCGGAACCAGTGCGCCGTGCGTGTGGTTAGCACGAAGAGCGTCTTCAACCCCTGCGCCCTGGCGCGGGTCTCGATGCGCTCCAGCAGCTCATCGCCGCGTCTGCCGTGGCGGTACTCCGGGTTGACCGCCAGGCACGCCAGCTCCCCCGCATCCGAATCGGCGATCTGATACAGCGCCGCGCAGGCGATGATCATGCCTTCGCGTTCGACCACGCTGAACTGCTCGATCTCACGCTCCAGCACTTCCCGCGAACGGCGCACCAGGATGCCCTGTTCCTCCAGCGGGCTGATCAGGTCGAGCAAGCCGCCAACGTCCTCAATCGCCGCCTCGCGCACCAGCTCGAATTGTTCCTGGGCCACCAGCGTACCGCCACCGTCCCGAGTGAACAGTTCGGTGAGCAAGGCGCCGTCTTCGGCGTAGCTGACGATATGGCTACGCGCTACGCCGCCACGGCACGCCTCGGCGGCTGCATCGAGCAATTCCGCCTGGTAGTTGCTGCCCAGGCGTTGCAGGTGCGCCGGCACTTGTTGCGGGCGCAGTTCGCGCACCAGGCGACCATTTTCATCGATAAGGCCAGGATCAGCGCCGAACAGCAGCAGTTTGTCGGCGGCCAGGTCGATGGCGGCGCGGGTGGCGACGTCTTCGCAGGCCGACAAGGGCAAAAAACGACCAGCGCATGGCGCGTGCTCCGTGGTTCATATCAAAGATGGGTGAAGCTTGGCCGACTGCGTCACCGAATACCAGCCCGGCGGATATTTTTGCCGCTTGACCTTGCCGTCGTGGCAAGGTCGATACTGCGTCCACCCTCATTCAAGGAGTCATGTCATGCAAGTATTCAACGTTGAAGGAATGACCTGCGGCCATTGCGTCCGGGCGGTGACCCAGGCGGTGCAGAATCAGGACCCGGCAGCCGAAGTGAAAGTGGACCTGGCGGCAAAGCAAGTCAGCGTGCAGAGCCAGTTGAGCCGCGACGTGATCGCCGGCTTGATCCGCGAAGAAGGCTACAGCGTCGCCTGATTTAATAGTTAGCGAGCTATCGTAATGTTCAACGCACCCAAGCGCGGCTAGACTGTCGGGCTGCCGACATACTTGGGTGCCTGATGAACCTGCGCATACTCCTGATTTTGGGCGCCTTGAGCGCCTTCGCGCCGCTGGCGATCGACTTTTACCTGCCGGGCTTCCCGGCGATGGCCACGGCTTTTGCCACCGATGAAAAACATATCCAGTTGACCTTGGCGGTGTATTTCGGCGGCCTGGCCATCGGTCAATTGATCTACGGTCCGCTGGCGGATCGTTTTGGTCGCCGTGTGCCGCTGCTCAGCGGTGTCACGTTGTTTACGCTGGCATCCTTCGCATGCGCCTACGCGCCGTCCCTGGAATGGCTGATCGGCGCACGTTTCGTGCAGGCCCTCGGCGGTTGCGCGGGAATGGTGATTTCCCGCGCGGTGGTCAGCGACAAGTGTGATGTGGTGACCTCGGCCAAGGTGTATTCGCAACTGATGCTGGTGACTGGCCTGGCGCCGATCCTCGCGCCATTGGCGGGCGGGTTGATGGTCGGTGTGTGGGGCTGGCAGTCGATCTTCCTGGCCCTGACGGTGTTCAGCGTGATGGCCGCGATCGCGGTGGCGGTCGGCTTGCCGGAAACCTTTCCGGCCCATCAGCCTCGGCAACCGTTGTCCGGGTCGCTGCGCCGCTATATCGACCTGTTGTCGGACCGGGTCTACCTCGGTTACGCCCTGACCGGGGGCATTTCGATTGCCGGGATGTTTGCCTACATCGCCGGTTCGCCGTTCGTCTTCATCAAACTCTATGGCGTGCCCGCCGAGCATTACGGCTGGGTATTCGGCTCCAACGCCGCTGGCTTTATCCTGATGGCCCAAGTCAATGCGCGCATGCTCGCCAAGCGCGGGCCGGCGTTCTTGCTGTCGCGCACCGTATGGCTCTACATGCTGGCGGCATTGACGCTGCTCGGCGTTGCGGCCTTGCGCACAGATGCGTTGTGGCCGTTGCTGGTGCCACTGTTTATCTGCATCGCCAGCCTGGGCTGCATTTTGCCCAACACCTCGGCCTGCGCCATGAGCGGGCAGGGCGCACGGGCCGGTAGCGCCTCGGCAATGCTCGGCTGCATTCAGTTCGGCGTGGCGGCGGGAGCGGCTTCGTTGGTGGGCGTGTTGCACGACGGCACGGCGATGCCGATGGCCATGGTCATCAGCTTGTGCGGGGTCTTGGCGGTGACGATTGGGATGTCGACCCAGCGCCTGCAGCGGGCACGGGCCCGGCAGGCGCAGGTCTGAAAAAACCTCGGTCAGCCAGCGGCAGAGCGTTGCTGGCCGAGTGGGAACCGATGGGGCGCCTGGATGCGCGCTTGCAGCGTCTCGGCGAAGGCGCGGGCCTCGGCCTCACTGCGGAAGGTGATGGCGTCGCCGTCGAGACGGACCTGCCATTTATTGCCCGAGGATTTTGCTAACGCTTTTATCAGGATCTTCATTGCTGACTTCCTCACGTAAAAAAATCGTGGCAAAGGCGGCCAATATAAACCCGAATACGCTCACAAATATGACAAAGGTCAATTCTCTGACTAGTGGCCACGTCCATCACTCACACGAATGACAGACGACACTGACAGACCTTTTTCAGAACCCTTCCAGCACGATCTTGCCCTTGGCCTTGCCGCTTTCCAGCAGCGTATGGGCGCGGCGCAGGTTCTCGGCGTTGATCACCCCGAAGTGTTCGCCCAGCGTGGTTTTCAGGGTGCCGGCATCGATCAGTTCGGCCACGCGATTGAGCAGGTTGTGTTGCTCGATCATGTCCGGCGTTTCGAACATCGAACGGGTGTACATGAACTCCCAGTGCAGCGACAGGCTCTTGCGCTTGAGTTTGCTCACGTCCAGGGCCTTGGGATCGTCGATCAGCGCCAGCTTGCCCTGGGGCTGCAGGGCTTCGACCAGTTGGTCCAAATGCTGGTCGGTCTGGGTCAGGCTGGCGACGTGGGTCACGTGGGCCACACCGGCGTGTTTCAGGGCTTCGCTCAGCGGCTGGCGATGGTCGATCACCAGGTCGGCACCAAGGGCCTTGGCCCAGGCCTGGGTCTCCGGGCGCGATGCGGTGCCGATGACCTTCAATGCGGTGAGCCGGCTGGCCAGTTGGGTCAGGATCGAACCCACGCCGCCGGCGGCGCCGACGATCAGCAGGCTCTGGCCTTCATCCGCTTGACCCTCGCGCACTTGCAGGCGTTCGAACAACAGTTCCCAGGCGGTGATGGCGGTCAGTGGCAAGGCGGCCGCTTCGGCAAAACCCAGGCTCTTGGGCATATGGCCGACGATGCGCTCGTCCACGGTGTGCCGTTCGCTGTTGCCGCCCGGGCGTACCAGGGAACCGGCGTAGAACACCTTGTCACCGGCCTTGAACAGCGTCACTTCACTGCCGACGGCCTTGACCACACCGGCCACGTCCCAGCCGAGCACCTTGGCGGCGCCGTTTTCCGGGGCGACGTTCTGGCGGACCTTGGTGTCCACCGGGTTGACCGAGATGGCTTTGACTTCCACCAGCAGGTCGCGCGGGCCGGCGATCGGTTCCGGCAACTCGATGTCTTGCAGGGATTTCGGATCGTTGATCGGCAGTGAGGCGTAGTAGGCAATGGCTTTCATGGGGGCTCCGGAAAAAGGGCGGTGATCAGGCAAGAAACTTCAGGCGCTTGAGTTCGAAGTGCGCGAGCACGTCGGCGGCCTTGGTGCGGAAACTCTGGATGTGTGCGCTCTGGTCGTGGTCGGCCAGGGCGGCGTCGTCGCGCCAGCGTTCGAGCATGTAGAACGTCTCGGGATGCTGCAGGTCCTGGTGCAGGTCGTACTGCTCGCAACCGGCTTCCTGGCGGGTCGGTTCCAGCAGGCCGCGCAGCAGGGGCTCGAGGATGTCTTGTTGGCCAGGTTTGGCGATCAGCGTGGCGATGACGTTAAAGGCAGAGGACATATTCAACTCCTGACGCGGGATGTACGGGATGGGCAGATGATTGGCTATTTCCCGTGCAGATAAAAGCGGCTAAAACAGCAGGCTGTTTCAACAATATATTGATAATGGGTGGGATTGGATGCTGCGCTTTGATGATTTGCAGTTGTTCGTGCGCGCGGCGGACCTGGGTAGTTTGTCGGCCGCAGCGCGGGTCATGGACCTGTCGCCGGCGGTGGCCAGCGCGGCGTTGAAGCGCATCGAACAGCAACTCGGCACGCGCTTGCTGGCACGCTCTACCCGCAGCCTGCGCCTCACCGCTGAAGGTGAAGGCTTTCTGGAATATGCGCGCGCTGCGCTAAGTTCTCTGGATGAAGGGCGACGCTTATTGGCCAGTGCCCAGGACCGTGTCAGCGGCGTGTTGCAACTGTCGGCGCCCTCGGATTTTGGCCGCAACCAGCTGTTGCCCTGGCTTGACGAGTTCCAGCGTGAATACCCGCAACTGACCGTGCGCCTGTTGCTGGGTGACCGCATTGCCGACCTGTTCCGCCAGCCGGTGGATATCGCCCTGCGCTATGGCGAACCGGAAGATTCCAGCCTGGTCGCGCTGCCTGTCGCGCCGGATAACGTGCGCGTGCTGTGCGCGGCGCCCAGCTATCTCGCACGCCACGGCGAACCGCGGCATCTGGAGCAACTCGCGCAGCACAATTGCCTGCTGTATATGCTCGGCAGTCGCGTGCATGACCACTGGACGTTTCATGACGGCAAACGCGAAGTCAGCCTGACTGTCGGCGGCGACCGCTTCAGTGACGATGCTGACGTTGTACGGCGATGGGCGGTGGCAGGCGTGGGAATCGCCTACAAGTCCTGGTTGGATGTGAGCAGCGATGTCCTCGCCGGGCGCTTACGCGTGATTCTGCCTGAGCTGCGCGGCGAGCGTACGCCGCTCAACCTGTTATGCGCCCATCGTGCGCAGTTGAGTAAGCCCATCAATCTGCTGCGGGAAATGCTCGTGTCCCGCTGTGCGACATTGACCGCGCAATGGTCGGAACAATTCACCAGTGGGTAATAGCCTCCACGAAAGCAGGAAATTTCACTCAGATCCTGTCCCTATCCGCGCTGTCAGACGCCGGGGAACTGGCTGCTCGCGCACCTATACTTTGGCGCCAACCACAGCAGACAAATGATCTAACAAGGAGTGAACAGATGGAACAGGCACCTTGCATCAGTCAGATTGCCAGCTTGCTCGCCGAGCCAAAACGCACCGCTATGCTCTGGGCCTTGATGGACGGCTCGGCCAAGTCTTCGCACGAACTGGCGACGCTCGTCGGGCTGTCGCCGGCTTCGGCGAATGCGCATCTGGCGCGGCTTACCGGGGGTGGTTTGCTGCGCGTCGAGGCCCGTCGCGGCAAGCGCCTG
>NZ_JAKNRV010000142.1:0-12749 GCF_023072625.1 Pseudomonas emilianonis | reverse complement strand
CCTGGACGTGGGTGGCGGCCGCCGCTTGCAGCGCCTGCATCAGGCCGGGCGGCGTGAGGCGGTCGGTCAGCGGCAATTCTCCGCGGGCAAACACCAGCATGTCGCGCACCTGGTGCTCCAACTCATGCAGACGCTCCTTGAGTCGCCCGGCAAAACGCTGCTGGGTTTCGGCGGGCAATTGCTCATCAGTCAAATGACTGGCGTAGATCAACGCCGCCGACAACGGCGTGCGGATCTGATGCGCCAAAGAAGCGACCATCCTTCCCAACGACGACAAGCGTTCATGGCGCGCCAGTTGGTCTTGCAGGTGACGGGTTTCAGTCAGGTCGTTGAGCAGCACCAGTTGGCCGGGCTCGGCATCCAGGGAGCGCGTGGCGATAGACAGGCGGCGCCCATCCTTGAGCGAGATTTCATGGCCGTCATCGTCACGCGGCGCGAAGCAGCGGGTGATGACATGGCGCCATAGCTCGCCTTCCAACGGCAGCCCGAGCAGGTCGCAGGCGGCCGGGTTGGCTTCGCGCACGCGGCCCTGGTCGTCGATGACGATCACGCCGCCGGGCAACAGGTCGAGGAGATTCTGCAGACGGTTGGCCAGGCGCTCTTTCTCGGCCAGCTCTTCCATGCGCTGGGCACTGACCACTGCCAGTTCGCCCTTGAGCTCGGAGACCCGCGCTTCCAACAGGCTATAGGAGTCAGTCAGTTGGCTGGACATCTGGCTGAACAGCGAGAACGCCTGCTCAAGGCCGTGTCGGCTGAGCTGTTCGGCGGTCGGAACAGGCCCCTGGAGCTCAGGGGCCGAAGATAGTTGGGCGGCGTGGGGCATCATGCTCTCTCGCTTGGCTGACCGTCAGTTAAACGGAACGTTGCGAGGGCTGTAGCAATACCCGTGCCTAAAAAAAACTACCTATAAAACAGTGGCTTGAAAAACAGGCGTCAATCATCTGCCTGTTCATCACCCTCTCGACGACTCATCCCGTACTTGCGCATCTTCTCCACCAGGGTGGTTCGACGGATGCGCAGGCGCTCGGCCGCACGGGCGACAATGCCGTTGGCGTCGTCCAGGGCTTGCTGGATAAGCCCTTGTTCGAGGTTGCCGAGATAGTCTTTGAGGTCAAGGCCTTCCGGCGGCAGCATGGCGTTGGCACCGAAGTCCGGCGTATGGCCATTGATGGCGATCCGCTCTTCCATGTCACTGCGCAGGCTGTCCACCAGATGCTCGTCTTCTTCGTCGACGTAGCGGAATTTCTTCGGCAGCTCGACCACGCCGATCACACCGTAGGGATGCATGATCGCCATGCGCTCCACCAGGTTGGCCAGCTCGCGGACGTTGCCCGGCCAGGCGTGGCGGCACAGGGACATGATCGCCGCCGAATTGAAGCGAATCGAGCCGCGCTTTTCGTGCTCCATGCGTGAGATCAGTTCGTTCATCAGCAGCGGGATGTCTTCCACGCGCTCACGCAGCGGGGCCATCTCGATCGGGAATACGTTGAGGCGGTAGTAGAGGTCTTCGCGGAAGCTGCCGACCTCAATCATGCTTTCGAGGTTCTTGTGGGTCGCCGCAATGATGCGCACGTCGACGCTCTGGGTTTTGTTGCTGCCCACGCGCTCAAAGGTGCGCTCCTGCAGCACGCGCAGCAGCTTGACCTGCATCGGCAGCGGCATGTCGCCGATTTCGTCGAGGAACAGGGTGCCGCCGTTGGCCAGCTCGAAACGCCCGGCACGGCTGGTGATCGCCCCGGTAAAGGCGCCCTTCTCGTGGCCGAACAATTCGCTTTCCAGCAGCTCCGCCGGGATCGCCCCGCAGTTGACCGGCACAAACGGCCCGTCGCGGCGCTTGGAGTGGTAGTGCAGGTTGCGCGCGACCACTTCCTTGCCGGTGCCCGACTCGCCGAGGATCAGCACGCTGGCGTCGGTATCGGCCACTTGCTGCATCATCTGGCGCACGTGCTGAATCGCCCGGCTGGTGCCGACGAGGCTGCGGAACAAGTTGGGTTCGCGGTGGCGACCGCGCTCACGGGCCTGGTCGTACATTTCGCGATAGACCTGGGCGCGGTGCAGGGAGTCGAGCAATTTGCTGTAGCTGGGCGGCATTTCCAGGGCGGACAACACGCGGCGGCGCTGGTCTTCCGGCAGGTCGAGCGAAGAAATATCGCCCATCAGCAACACCGGAAGGAACTCATCCCAGGTTGACAGTGTCTTTAACAAGCCCAGAACTGCGCCAGGAGCGTTTACCGTCCCAATCAGCACACAAAGGATTTCACGGCTCGACGACAACGAGCTGACCGCCTGCTGCCAATCGTGGCTACCGCAGGGAAGATTTTCTTCGCCGAGAAAATTCAAAATCACCGCTAAATCGCGGCGGCGGACGCTATCGTCATCAATCAGCAGAATTTTGGTTTCACGCCACATGCAATAGCAACTTCCCTAGTAAAACGCTCCGCCCAGAGTGTGGGCTATCTAGATGCCTGTAAGACTTCTTACCTTACTAGACGTCTGAAATCTGAAAACAGCACTAGTTAAGTCAAAAATGATGGCACAGTCAAATATATGACGCGCCATTCGGATTAACTGCGCCCGGTCAACCGAACAGATGGTAAACCTTTGACGCATTTTTCGCTTGGTTGATCTGCGACATCTCTTCGAAAATCGCCTGGCGCTCGCCCATCGTTACTTCGAGCAATTGCTGGTAAACCGCCAGCAGGCTCTCCAGCTTCTCCCGCAGCGCATCTTCGTCCACCGGCGCTTCGCTGAGCACTTCATCAATGACCGCGCGGCAACCCAGGTCCAGCTCGCCGACAGCCTCCCAGTTGCGCTCGGCCAGTGCGCCGATCAGAGCTTCGCGGGTTTCATCGATGCGTTGCAGTGCGTGGCTCATGATATTTACCTCAAGGCCTCAGGCCTTATTGTGGAGCGATGGCATCCCAGCCGGTCTTTACCGTAATCAGCAGGCGAGCGACTTCGTCGATCATCTCGACATCATTCACGCGATTGGCCTCCACCAAGCGATTACTCATGTAGTCATACAGGGCATCCAACCGCTGCACGACGGCCGGGTCTTCGGCCTTTTCTGGCTCAAGCCCGTCGCGCAGGCCGGAGATGATTTCGATCGCCTTGCCGAGCATCAGGCCCTTCTGGGCGATATCACCTCGGCTCAATGCGCCCTTGGCCTGTGCCATGCGGTCCAGACCGCCTTCCATCAGCATCTGCACCAGGCGGTGCGGGCTGGCTTCGGAGACCTGAGCATGGGAACTGACCTTTTGGTACTGGCGAAGGGCTCTCATCGGGTTCATGTTGCTACCTCGTTACTGGCGACAATCTAATAGGTTTGCTTAACCAGTTTTTCGACCGCGCCGTGAAATTCTTTAATCCAGACGTCCAGCGCCAGACCACCGGCGAACCTTTAGCGGGGCGCCGAAACGCCCCTGCTATTAGCTCGACTTCGTACTGTTCAGCGAGTTGAGCGTGGTCATGATGCTGGAGCTGCTGGAGTTGATCTGCGCGATCATGGTGTCCATCGCGGTGTACTTGGCCGTCAGGGATTTCTGCAAAGCATCCATACGCCGCGTCAGGTCATCCGTCTCTTTGGTCAAGTCAGTCAACTTGTTGTTGAGATCGGTGGCACGGGTCGCCAGGGTGCCCGTGGTGCCCACGTAGCTGTTGGTCGCCTTGTTCATGCGCGTGATCAAGCCAGTGTCGCCGGTGAACAGCTTGGCGATATCGCCTGCACCCTTGACCACCGCTTTGTTCCACGCGGTGTCGTCCAGGCTCAGCAGCCCGGTTTTCTGGTCGGTGGTGATGCCCATCTGCGCCAGGCTGGTCATGGTGCCCGCACCGGAGCCGCTGGTCAGCTCGGAGCGCAGACTGTTCACCAATTGACGCATCGACGAATCACCCGTCAACGCACCGGCGGTGGTGGTGGACGCATCACCGGTGGCGGTGACTTTGGTCTGGGTATTAACAGCAGTCATCAGCGCGTTGTAGGCGGTGACAAAGGACTGCACCGAGGTTTTCAACGTGTCGGTGTTGCTCGCCACGGTGATGGTCGTCGGTTTGCCAGTGTCAACAGTGTCCAACAGATCCAAGGTCACGCCGCTGATTGCAGACGTAATCTTGTTGCTGGCGGATGACATCTGAACGTCATCGATGAAGTACTTGGCGTTGGTCGGCGCCGTGCCCTTGTCATAACCGGTGACCAGCTCCGAATTACCACTGAGGGTGATATCGGTGCCTTCGCCCATAGTGGACGAGGTCAGCACCAGGCGCGCGCCGTTGGAGTCACTCAGCACGTTGGCACTGATCCCTTGGGAAGAGAGCTGCGAATTGATCGACTCGCGCACCTGTTGCAGGGTCGCACCGCCAGGAATCACCACGTCGTAGCTTTTATCCGACTGGTTGATCGTCAGCGTCTGGTCTTCGTCGGTGCTGTTGGCCTTGCCCGTCGCGCCGTCCGTATTCACTGCCGTGGTGACTTTCGAAGCGGTCGCCAGGTTATCGACTTTCAACACGTACTTGCCGCTGGATGCGCCGTCACCCAGGGTGACCTTGGCGTTCTTCTCTTCCGACGAAGACGCCGCAAGCCCGTTGAACGCGGAGGCATTGTTCAACTTGGTGATCGCCGACTGGTAGGCTTCCAGCGCCGTCTTGACCGAACCAACCGCCGACAACTGGACAGTAGCTTTTTTTTGCTCGCTGGTGATCTGCTGCTGCTTGGGCGCTTGTTCAGCACCCACCAACGCCTTGACGATAGCCTGCGTGTCGTAGCCCGAACCTGGGCCGGAAATCGTTGAACTAGCCATTTGCCATTCTCCTTATCCTGCAGCGGCCGATTTTTTGGCGCTTGTGCGCTCTGACCGCAATCAGAAACATGTTTCGTGCCAACTCAAGCCTTGCTATTAAACAAAAGGCTGCTGGCATCGCTCAGGTTCTGCGCCAGCTTCAGCGCGGTCTCCGATGGAATTTGTCGAATCACTTCGCCACTGTCGGTGGCAATCACCTTGACCACCACTTTGCCGGTGGAGTCGTCGATGGAAAAATCCAGGTTGCGCTGGGTTGCCTGCACAAACTCTCGTATATCAGTTACCGCTTGCTCCAACGCCACGCGTTGCGGCTCCTCGGCCTTGGCCGGTTCACTGCTGGCCGCAGGCTTGGCCTGAGGCGCAGGTGCGCTGCTGGCCTGGGTACTGCCAACCGGGTAAGACGTGTTCAGCTTGATGCTCATGTCCATGTCATCACCTCAAAACTGAAAAAACGGAAGGGCACGTCGTTAAACGCACCCTCCCGTTATTTAACCGCTGGCGCTATTACTGAAGCAGCTTCAGAACAGACGATGGCAGTTGGTTGGCCTGGGACAGGATCGCAGTGGAAGCCTGTTGCAGGGTTTGTTGCTTGGTCAGCTCAGCGGCTTCAGAAGCGAAGTCAGCGTCTTCTACGCGGCCTTTGGCTGCGGTGGAGTTCTGCGAAATGCTCTGCAGGTTGGCCACGGTGCTGGCGAAGCGGTTTTGTACGGCACCCAGCTGCGAACGCTGGCTGTCGATCTGCTGCATGGCGTCGTCCAGAGCCTGGATGGCCTGCTGCGAAGAAGCGGCAGACAGGATGTTCAGATCGGAAACGCTGGTTTCCATGGTGACGGCGGTTTTGGTGCCATTACTAGCAACAGTGGTCAGACCCAGTGCCGCAAGGCCAGTACCGGCGCTGCCGTCCTTGATGGTGATGTCTTTGTCTGCGAACAGGCTCAGAGTGCCGTCAGCGTTTTTGCTGGCTTGTACACCGGTGCTGGCGCTGTTGATCGAAGCTACAACTGCGTCAGAGGTGTCGCCTTTCTTGAACTTGACTTCTACGCCGTTGACGGAAATAGAGGTATCGTCGGTCAATTTGGCTTGGGTGGTACCGGCAGATAGACCCAGTTGCGACAGTGAACCGCTATCAGTGTTAGCCAGCTTAATGTCTGCACCATTACCCGAGGTCAGCTTGAGACGACCATCGGTGAAGGTAGCGGAAGCACCATTTGCAGCACCGCCAGCAGCAGCGGTGAGTTTGGTGAGAACGGTCGACATGGCATCATCTTTTGCCCAAACTACCGCAGTACCGTTCACAGTGATCGAACCGTCAGCGGTAAGATTGCTGGTGGGAGCAATGCTAGCAGCAGCAGCGAGATTGAGGTTGGCCAAGCCATCAGTTTTGGCAGCGACGGCAGGCGGGCCAACGACAGCAGCTGCAACATCACCAGCTGCAATCGTGATCGCCTTGGTAGAGGTCAGTGTCAAAACGCCAGTAGCGTCGGCACTGGCAGTAACACCGGTGACGCCTGTCTGCTTGTTGATAGCATCAACTGCAGCAGCGCCCTTGTCAGCAGGAAGGGCAGCAACGAGATTGATCGTTGTACCATTGATTTTGATGCTATCAGTAGCCGCAGTAGTGCCGACAGCAGCAGTACCCTTAGCTGTGGCTTTATCAGTAAGTACCGAGCCAGTAGTAGTAGCGGCCAGACCGGTCAATGCCGTGCTGTTAACGGTGGCTTCGCTGTAGTTGCCTTTCAGCGCAGTAGAGCTGATGTCGGTCATACCGAACGAGATAGTCTCGTTGGCGTTTGCGCCGATCTGGAACGCTACGTTGTTGAACGAGCCGTCCAGCAGGTTACGACCACCGAAGGTAGTGGTGCTGGCGATACGGTTCAGCTCGCCCACTTTAGCGGTGAATTCTTGCTGCAGGGAAACACGGTCAGCGTCGCTTTTATCACCGTTGGCCGCTTGCAGGGCGAGTTCACGCAGACGCTGCAGGGTGTTGGTGGATTCTTGCATCGCGCCTTCAGCAGTCTGGGCGATGGAAACACCGTTGTTGGCGTTGGCGATCGCAACGTTCAGGCCTTTGACCTGGTTGTTCAGACGGTTGGCGATCTGCATGCCGGCAGCGTCGTCTTTGGCGCTGTTGATTTTCAGGCCGGAGGACAGACGGTTCATCGACTGGCTCAGAGCGTCGGAAGCTTTGTTCAGGTTCTTCTGGACACCCAAGGAAGTGATGTTGGTGTTTACTGATAATGCCATGACGAAATCCTCGTTGATTGGATACTGCGGCTTCCGGCCCTGGCAACCGCCGGGTGTGGCCTAGAGAACCTACGTAATAGTTATCGTCGTGGTAGCCAGTTGCTTGAGGTTTTTTTTGAAATTTTTTACTAGCACCGTGCCACCCCTTGTAATTCAAGGGGTTATGCAGGCAAAAAGGCCCGACTTCATTGGCTTTTCTGGCGCCAAATAAAAAACGCCGATGATCGTTCGATCATCGGCGTCTTCATGTTTGAAGCGCGTGCCGCCTATTTAAGTGTCACGGCCGATAGAGAATCGCCGAGCCCCAGGACAGGCCTACACCAAAACCGCTGATTGCCACGCGTTTCCAGGTGGAGTCCATCGCGTGCTTTTCCAGCAGCAACGGAATGCTCGATGACACGGTGTTGCCGGTCTCGACCATGTCCTTGATGAACTTGTCCACCGGCGCATCTTCAAAACGCCGCGCCACGGCGTCGACAATCGCCGCACTGCCCTGGTGAATGCAGAAGGCATCGATGTCGTCGGCCTTGAGGTCCGACTCATCGAGCAGCGCGTGCAAGTGCGCCGGCACTTTGAGCAAGGCGAAGTTGAACACCTGGCGGCCATTCATGAAGAACACGCCGTTGCTGACCTTCAAGTGCGGTGCGCCGGAGCCGTCGGTGCCGAACTTGGCTTTGCCGAGCAGCCATGGGGCATCTTCGCCCATCCAGGTCGCGGTCGCGGCATCGCCGAACAGCATGGTGGTGTTGCGGTCTTCCGGGTCGACGATCTTCGAATACGGGTCGGAGGTGATCAGCAGGCCGTTTTTCAGGCCGGCGGCTTCCATGAAGCCCTTCATCGCGTAGATGCCGTAGACGTAACCCGAGCAGCCCAAGGAAAGGTCAAAGGCGGCGACGTGAGTCGGCAGGCCCAGCTTGTCCTGGACGATGGCGGCGGTGTGGGGCAGGCCCTCTTCATCGCCGTTCTGGGTGACGACGATCAGCGCGTCGATGGACTCGCGCTTCAACTGCGGGTTGTTGGCAAACAACGCGTTGGCCGCTTCGACACACAGATCAGAGGTTTCCTGCGTGGTTTCCTTGCGCGGCAGGAATGCCGACCCGATCTTGCCAATGATGAACTCTTCATCCTTGGCGAATTTGGCACCCTGGGCGTAGTTATCGATCCCGTCGGCCGGCACGTAACTGGCGATGCTTTTTATGCCAATCATTGTGGCTTCCCAATACTAAATAGCTGGAGAACACCCCTCGGACGACGCCTGGAGTGCTGACAATAAAGGGGATAACCCCATAACAATTTCGCTGAAAGCCGCCCTGCAAAGACCCTGCGACGACTTATCCTTTTCATACGATACAGTGAAGATGCGCTTTATGACTCACAGGTCACTCAATTTTCTGTGGTTTGTGCAAAACCTTTGAACAATTGAGTGCCAAAAACGGCAACGGCCCAGCCTGTTTCCAGGGTGAGCCGCTGCGTGACCGCCAGTTGATTACATCTTATTGAACAGGCTCAACTGGGAAATTTTCACGAACGCCAGTTGCGATGCCTGCAACATGGTTTGCTGCAAGCTCAGATTGATCGCAGCATCAGCGAAGTCAACGTTACCCAACGCGTTCATGGTCGTGGAGTTTGCCAGGCTCAGGCTGGTGTTCTCCTGAGTCTGGATATCCAGACCGTTCAGACGTGCGCCAATGGAACCACGCACTTGGTCAACCTGGCTGTAGGCATTGGCCAGGTTACCGATGGAGCGAGCGACCACATCCTTGAGTTCCTTCTGCGCGGCCGGATTACCGTCCGACGGTGCTTCAAGGGTTCTGCGCAAATGGCTGAGGGTGTCGAGCACGTTTTCGTTCTTGTTGCTGGTGGCCCCGATCGTAAACTGGTCGCCATCATCTGGCGCCGGCGCGGTGGTCACGTCAAACGTCACGCCTGCGGCCGTAATCGAGGTATCACCAACGGCCAAGGTGCCGCTGGCGATGGACTTGCTGTCCGCCGTATACGGTTGTGCATAGACATCGTAGGCACCTGCCGCACCAAACTTGACGACCGCACCAGCGTTGGGAAAGGTGCTGGCGTAAGCCGTCTGGTTGGTCACCTGGCCGCCGCTCAATTGCGCCGTGGTCGGATTGCTTGGGGTACGCGAAACACTGAAGGTGTCCGGTTTGACCGACAGGCTGAACTCGCGATCCTTGACCAGCACATCCGAGGGCGCACCCGGCGCCACGCCTTTGCCCAGGTCCAAGCCGATGTCGAACTTGACCCCGCGCAAGTTGATGGTCGAAGCACCTTCCTTGGTCGAGTCAAAAGTACCGTTGCCCGGAATCTCGGAGGTGATGTCGTTACCGGCGCTGTCGCTCACGGTGTACTGGGTGCTGCTGGTGAACGTCAGCTTATATGGCTGGCCATCGGCAAAGCTGCTGTTGTAGGTGGCCCCGGAAGCAACCAGACCCGCCGACACCGTCACCTTGTTGTCATCGACCGCAGGCGGCACAAGCACGCGCGTCGACTGGGTACGACCGGTGTTCGCCGAGCTTTCGAGCATGGTTTTCGCGGTATCCCCCATCGATATCGACAGGTTTTCCGCCACTTTCAGGCTCAAGGGCGTGTCATCACCCTGGTAACTGTAGGTGCCATCGTTGTTACGCAAATAAGGCGGCGTATCGGTCTTGCTCCCGGAAAACATGTAGTTACCGTTGGCATCCTTGGTATTGAGCAGACCCAGCACTTGGTCTTCAATCGAGCCAACCTCGGCGGCAATCGATTTACGGTCGGCATCACTGATCCCGACGTTACCGGCCTTCAGCGCCAACTCACTGGCCTTTTGCAGCGCAGTGTTAATATTTTCCAGTACGCCGTCTTCAGTGTTCAGCGAATTCTTCAACGTATCGATATTTCCATTGAACTGCCCCAGCATGTCTTTCTGCTGCTGCAGCATCAACAGCCGCGCCGCAGCCACCGGATCATCCGCTGCCGTTTGCACACGCACGCCGGAGCTTGCCTGGTCCTGCGCCTTGACCACACTGGAATAGTTATCCTGGTACTTGGCGGAGCTGGTCTCAAAATATTGCTGTGTAGAAATACGCATCGTCCCAGCCTCCTTTAAATGGCATTAATCAGTGTGGTAAAGGTCTCTTGCGCAACCTTGATGATCTGCGACGACGCGGTGTAGTACTGCTGAAACCTGATCATGTCGCCGGCCTCATCATCCAGGTTAACCCCGGACACCGAGTTGCGCGCTTCCTTGTTGGCACTGAGCAACGCGCCGGTGGCCGTTGTGTCGACGCCAGCCTGGCTCGCCTTGGAACCGACCTGCGACACGAGGCGACTGTTCGCCGCGACCAGACTCACGCCCGTGTTTCCGTCCCCCATACCGACACTGGCCTTGGTCTGCAGGTCGAGCAGGGCCTGGGCGTTACGTCCGTCGGACTTACCACCACTGTTGAAGGCAAAGGTGGTGCTGTCGCCCGCAGCCGGAGAACCGTTGACTGTCGTGTCGAACTTGAAGCTCTTGCCCACGATCACAGCACCGGCGGCGTCACGCATCGGCACATCCACGGTGATCTTGTTGCCCTGCCCCGGAATGATGATGCCGGTTCCAATAGAATTGCCCTGCGCGTCATTCAGGGTATAAGGCTGAGTGCCATCGGTGGCCGCCTTACCGAAGACCATTTTCACCGGCATCGAGTTCTCGATACCTGCACGCAACTGCGCCGTGTCGGTGCCGCCATGAATATCCAGCGGCACGGTCAAGGCGGGCTGGGTAAACGTACCCGTGCCGCTGTTGGTGTTGCTGCTGGTGCCCGCCAGTGGCCCGGCAAAGGCCAGCTTGTTCGCGTCGGTGAGCGCCACGCCAATGCCGCTTGCGCCAGTGGCAGTCGGGCTGACCTTGAAACTGTCTCCCAATGCCATCGGGCCCTTGCCGTCCAGCGACAGGGTGAAACCATCGATCGGTGTCGGCGGCGTGGCGGTGAGATCGACGACCCCCATGGACTTACCATCCGAGCGCAGCACCGTCACCTTGTTGAGGTCGGCACTGTCGCTGAAGGTGACCTTGTAATCGAAGGTCGAGAGCTTGCTGCTGTCGCTGATCGACACATTCAGGTTACCTGAACCCGCACTATTCCCCGCAGCGCCCTGGCTGCGCGAAGCAACGGCGACCGCGCTGTTGACGTCATTGAACAATGACACCCCAAAGTCACCGTTCAAATCCAGGCCTTGGCCCAGTTGATTGTTGAGGGTGTCCGCAGTCGCGATGGCGATACGTCCCAGGTCATTGATGGCCGGCATCAAGGCATCACTGCGATACCGCAGCAGGCCACCGATGCTTCCGCCGCTGACCACTGAACCCAGGTCCATGGCGGTGCCGCTCACATTCAGCTGGATGGTGTACTGACTGTTATCAGTGCTACTCGGCACAGCCGAAATAGTGTTGGAAATCCCCCCCTCCACCAGCGACTGGCCGCTGCCGGTGGTCACGCTGAACTGGCCGTTCTTCTCGGTGACCGTTACCCCGATCAACTCATTCAGCGAGCGAACCGCCTCGTTGCGCGAATCCAGCAGGTTGGCCGGCGCATTACCCGACGCCCCCTGAACCTGGAAGATCTGTTTGTTGAGCGAGGCAATCGATGAGGTCAGTTGATTGACCTGATCACTCATGGTGCTCAGCTGGCTGTTGATGGTTTCTTTCTGCTGAGTCAACTGGGTAGAGATTGAATTGAAGCGATTGCTCAAGGTCTGTGCATTGCTGACCAGCAGTTGCCGGGCGGAAAGATCGTTGGGGTTGGACGATGCCGTCTGCAGGGTCGCAAAAAAGGAGCTGAGCACCGACGACAGGCCAGTGCTTTTGTCCGACAGGACCTTATCCACGGCACCGATCTGGTCCTGATAAGCCTTGGCGTCATTATTCAGCGCAGTACTGTTCTGGTAAGCCGTGTCCAGGTACTCGTTGTACACGCGCCGCACATCCGCCAGCGTGGTACCACTGCCGATGAATACGCCGCCAAACGCGTTCGAGGCGCTGGAGTTCTGAAGGGTCTGCTGACGTGAGTAGCCCGCGGTATTAACGTTGGCGATGTTGTTACTTAAGACCGACAACGATCCCTGAGCGGCGTTTAGCCCCGACATCCCGATATTGAGCAAACTCATGGTTCAGACCTTATAAATGTATGGTTGCGCCCGCGACAGCGTAGTTCTGGTAGCTGTTCATCGTTTTGGCAATCTGCGAAATCTTGCTGGCGTAATCCGGATCGGTTGCATAACCGGCTTTTTGCAACTCGCGTACAAACTGTTCCGGGTTGTCGGCTGATTTCACAACTTCTTTATAGCGATCATTGCTTTGCAACAACGTCACCAGGTCATGGAAGCTGTCCTGGTAGGAATCGTAGGAACGGAACTGCGCCGTTTCCTTGACCATCGCCCCATCGCGAAACTCGCTGGTGATCGCGCGGGCCTGGCCGCCCTGCCAGCTCTGGCCGGCCTTGATACCGAACAGGTTGTGACTGCTGCTGCCATCGCCGGCGCGCATTACCGATTTACCCCAACCGGTTTCCAGGGCGGCCTGGGCCACCAGGTACTTCGGATCGACACCGATACGCGCCGCTGCGGCCTTGGCCATCGGCAACATGGTGGCGACAAATTCATCCTGGGAGCTGAAGGCTTTCTTCGCCGGCGCCAGCGGCGGCTGAGCCACGGCGCGGCCGTAGACCTGCATGC